>JBBIQC010000183.1:0-1309 GCA_037442585.1 Oscillatoriales cyanobacterium bin_317 | reverse complement strand
GTATGGACGGGAGGATAAATCACCTCGGCAGGGCGACGGTAACAGCGCCAGATGCGACGGGCGGTATGGCGAGAATTGGCGATAAAGTAATCCACCCGGTTCGCAGTTAACACATCCCATTGGCGTAACCGATGCAGTAAGTAACGGGTCAAAATACCAGGAAGTCCCTTTCCCGCCCGACTGCTGTTTAAATAATCAAACGTCAAGTCCCAGGCGTAGCGCATCGGGGCATGACAATAACAAACATGAAGCTGATGAGAGCCAGCCAGCACTCCCTTAGCGGCTACATGGGAGGACGACAGAATGACATCATAAGCCCGTAAATCGAGTTGCTCGATCGCCAGGGGAAGGAAGGGCAAATATTTCTGTACTCCCTGTTCAGCCCAGGGAAAGTGTTGGAGAAAGGTCGTTCCAATCCGGCGATTAAATAGATAACTGTTGGGATTTCGAGACTCAAAGTCAATCAGGGCAAACAAGTCCGCATCCAGCCACTGCAGAATTTCCTGCACAACCAGTTCAGATCCACCCGTGGCTTTTGGAGTCAACCACTCGTGAACTAGCGCCAATTTAAGATCCGTCAAAGCCGAGCGATCGCCCACCACCGTCTGCAAAGCTCCAAAATCCTACACACCAGGTAAATACACCTATGGGCAAACACATCTAGATGACAGCAGTATACGCCAAGGTAGCCCTGTCAGTGAGATGGCTGTTTAAGAAGGATGAGGGAACAGCCGGACAGGAACGAGATACGATACCCTTGTCTAGGAACGGTACTTCCCTCGATTCAGCAGCAGTCGCTTCTTTTTCCATGACCCAGACTAAAGAGTTTCTCAGTGTTCTCAATGCTTCTCAACGGCAGGCCGTTGAGCATTATGCAGGCCCATTGCTGGTAGTAGCTGGGGCCGGTTCGGGAAAAACACGAGCACTCACTTACCGAATTGCCAATCTCGTACTCCATCACCGGGTCGATCCCGAAAATATTCTGGCCGTCACTTTTACCAATAAAGCCGCCAGAGAAATGAAAGAGCGGATTGAAAAGCTGTTTGCCGATCAGCGATCGCGCTCCGAGTATGGCAAACCGCTGGAGGCACTGGATCCAGTTGAACAAACCCGGCTCAAATCCCAGATTTACAAAACCGTTACCAAAGATCTGTGGATTGGTACCTTTCACGCCCTATGTGCCCGCATCTTACGGTTTGATATTGAGAAATTCCAGGATCGGCATGGTCGCAAGTGGACACGCACCTTCTCCATTTTCGATGAATCTGATGCCCAGAGCCTGGTTAAAGAAATCGTCACCCAGAAGCTA
>JBBIQC010000182.1:7367-8303 GCA_037442585.1 Oscillatoriales cyanobacterium bin_317 | reverse complement strand
CCGCAATCGCACCGAGCTTTGCTACGTCGCGCTGGTCTGGTTTGTCGATCGTCGCCAAACACGCCAGGGAAAACCTGGGATTTTGCGAACCTTTAGCCTCGCGCTACGGGCTGCCAAAGGGCTAAACGACGCTGATGAAGAAGCCAGACAGATCGATGCTAGAGTCGCAGCGGAAGTTACAGAAATTCTGCGGCGGATTTTCACTCAAGAACTGGCATGAGCAGGGACGGGGATTAGCGATCAGGGATTAGGGATTGGGGATCGAGTAGGTACCTGAATTACCTGAGTGGCCTCAATCGGTTTGCCGTTGTAAATCAGATCCTCATGGCCATTGCCGTTCAGAGTGACGGTGATGGTGTGCTGGCCAGGACTCAGGTTGCCCAGGTAGTACCAGGGGCTGTAGAGCCGAGTGACTTTTTTGCCGTCGATATACAAATGGGCATGGCCTTCCGTGGCTACGCCTTTTGTGTTCACGCGCTCTGGAGCAAAGGCAAAGTTGGTGACTTTTACTTGCAGATTCCAACCGCTCATCGTGTCCGGCTTAACTTCCAGGTTCACGGTGGGAACGGGCTGTCCAGGCGGAATGACCAATGTTTTGTGGGCATGGGTTTCCCCAGAACCGTGTTGATGATTGATGCCTGCGGCGGGTTTGCGCATCTCGGCTTCATGGGCAGATACCCAGCCATTAAAGGGAAGGGCCGCACTATACAAGAAGGTGCTAACCAGGGTTAGGCTAGCCAGGGTGGTGGAACTGAATGTAGGGGTTGGTTTCATAATGGGATTAGCCGATGGTAACTTCTGCGGCTTGTGCCTGTTGAATCTGGCGAATCAGATTAAGAGCCTGTTGATAGGCGGGGGTGTTTCCTTGCTGGCGGAAGTCTTGAGCGGCCTGCTGTAAATCGATGAGGGCTTGTTGGGTATTGCCAGCACTGTAGT
>JBBIQC010000182.1:0-7357 GCA_037442585.1 Oscillatoriales cyanobacterium bin_317 | reverse complement strand
GCAAGCGCCCGATCGCGATAGGCCTCCGGAATATCAGGGTTAAGTTGCAAGGCGCGATCGAAGTCTTGAATCGCGGCGAAGTAATGCCCCAAGCCCGTCCAGGCCAATCCCCGATTGAAATAGGCCCGGAAATCATCCGGCTGCAATTGCAGCACATGAGTTGCATCCTCAATAGCAGTCTGATAATGCTCTAGATGGTAATGGGCTAATCCCCGATTTAAGTAAGCTTCGCCATTGGCGGGTTGGCGTTGCAGGGCTTGTGTACAGTCCTCAATCGCGGCAGCGGGCTGATTCAAGAGAACTTCAACCAGACAGCGGTTGGCATAGGCCGCGGCTGTCTGCGTTCGCATCTGAATAGCTTTGGTAAATGCATCAAGGGCTTCCGAGTACTGCCCTGCCATCGTGGCTTCAACTCCCTGCTGAAAGGCATCAGTATGAGGTGCAGGGGGTGTGATTGGAGTCGCCCAGACGGCTGTAGGCAGGCTTAAAAAACGTAAGAGAGTGAGCAGCAGACTCATTGTGAGGAGAATTCGGTGCCAGTTCTGCTGCAAATTAGCGACCTGCTGTTTGAGTAACCGTTGCATCTGATTCTCCTCATTAAGAATTGTTTAGACCTGGGTTACACGATCGCCTACTTCGTCCAACCTTTATCAGCCTGGGCGAGAACGTAGGCAGCTACCGCCTGAATTTCATCTTCTTTCAGGCGGCCTTTGAAAGGAGGCATGGCACCTTTGCCATTGGTGACTTGGTTAATAATGGCGGCTTCGGAATCCATGCCAAATTGCTTTAATGTTTCGGCTTTTAGATTCTTGTTGGCCGCAACCACATTGGTGCCGTTGAGATGGCAGGCGGCACAATTGGCACTGAAAACTTTTGCGCCTTGAGCCAGAGTATCGCTGGAAGCATCGGCCAGAGCAGGATAAATGCGGATCGTAAACAGGGCGATCGCTAACACCAAAATCGATAACAGCTTTCTCACAATTCCTCCAAAGGTTCGGTGATAAATTGCAGCTAAACCAAGTCCAGCTAGAGAACTGGAGTTTTCCTATCAGAGAAACTACGGTTCTGGACTTGGACAAGGTTTAAAAAATCCAGCTAAAAAAAAGCCAGTAAAAAACCCTTTGAGGGCAGGCCACTGAATGAACCCACCACTGCATTGGGCTGTGTACGCATCAAAAATGACGCTGTAGATTGTTCCCTCATTGTGGAGGGGGCGATCGCGGGTGTCAAAAGACAGCCCGTCAAACTTCCACTCCCCAATCCCTAACCCCCAATCCCCAACCCCCAATCCCTATTCCCTTCCTGCCAATGTTGGCGTTACTCTAATGGAGAGATAAATAAAACCCTCTAAAATATTACTCATGGCGGCTTTACCGAATCACCGACCGAAACAGCTTTCTCTTGGCCCTCTGGAAGCGGAAATTTTGCAGATTGTTTGGGAACTGCAAACCGTGACTGTGAAAGATGTGCATGAGCGAATTCTGGCCGATCCCGATCGAGAACTGGCCTACGCATCAGTCACCACGGTATTGAATCGGTTGACGAATAAGGGGTGGTTGGCCTGTGATAAGCAGGAACGCTGTTTTACCTGGCGACCGTTAATTTCTGAGCAACAGGCTAAAGCGCTACAAGCCTATGAGCAGCTCAACCAGTTTCTAGCAGTTGGCAATCCGGATATTGTGGCCGCTTTTGCCGATAGCCTGGATCAGTCCAGTGTGGAGCAAATTGAAGCGATCGCAGAACGGCTCCGCACCCTTCGTAAAGCCAGGGAGGAACAGTAATGCATTTTTTCATGATGGTACTGGGAGTCACACTGGCGTTATGGGTGCGGTGGCACTGGGTGCCATCTGGCGGCAACTGGAATCATCGCTGGCAGCGAACATTAGGATATTTTTTATTTCCCCCGCTACTACTGGTAATGACGGCTATTTCCATCCTGTGTATGGGGCCATCGGGTCAGATGATGTGGCACCGGGAGGGATGGTTGAGCTACGGGCTGGCGATCGCCTTTCTCCTTTGGACACTCATTCTAGGTTGTAAATTATTCTGGGAAGGACAACAGACGGTACAGCAGTTCCGTCAGCATCCGGTGCTCGAGGTGCAGGGCAATTCCGCTCGCGTACTGGATACCTCAGAACTATATAGTGCCCAGGTAGGATTCTGGCAGCCTGAACTGGTGGTCAGCCAGGGGTTGCTCGATCGTCTGAATCCAGCCCACCTGGAAGCGGTATTAACCCATGAGCAGGCCCATGCCCACTACCGCGACACTTTCTGGTTTTTCTGGCTAGGCTGGCTACGGCGCATTACCCTCTGGCTTCCGAATACAGAAGCACTGTGGCAGGAGTTGCTGATGTTGCGAGAACTGAGAGCCGATCGCCGGGCAACTGAACTGGTCGATCCGCTTGTCCTGGCGGAATCCCTGTTGCTGGTCGTGAGTGCCCCCATTATGCAACTGGACTTGTGCGCTGCCTTTAGTTGGGCTAATTCTGGCGATCGCTTAAAGGAGCGGATCGATTTTATTTTGAGTGGTTCTGAGGACCCGCCATTGCAGGGCCAGCGAGCGTCCTGGCTCTGGCTGCTAGTGGTCTTGCTTCCTTTACTCGTCGTTCCATTCCATGGGGGATAGGGATCATCCCAAACACAGTATTAGAAAAACCTAAAACCTTTCCAGGAAATTGCTTCATGGAGCCGGACTGATGTTAGAGTCATACCCATGACTAGGGGAAGACGTACACAAGCCGCGGAATTAGAAGTCCGACTTCTACGCGAGGGACTGGTTGAGTCCCAACATCGAGTTCAGGCCGTTGTCTGTGACGATCGCGGCCGCATCTTGTCGGTTGCTGGCAGTGCCGAAACAGCAACCTTTGTGCGATCGGCTCTCAAACCATTTCAGGCACTTGCCGTGACCACCACCGGGACACTGGAACGGTATGGCTTGAGCGATCGCGATCTGGCCATTATTTGCAGTTCTCATAAGGGCCAGGTGGAACAGGCCCGACAAGCCTTTAACATTCTGTGGCGGGCTGATGTCGATCCGTCTGCTCTACAATGCCCCATTCCACCCGGTAAAAAAAGTCCACTCGAACACAATTGTTCTGGTAAACACGCAGGAATGCTGGCCGTTTGTCAGCAACGCAACTGGACACTCAACAGTTATCTGCAGCCCAGTCATCCTGTCCAGCAACTCATCTTGCAGAAGATGGCGGAAATTTTGGGGATGCCAGGAGATGAATTCATCAGCGCTCGTGATGATTGTGGCGCACCAACCTATTTCCTGCAGCTCGGACAAATGGCCTCGCTCTATGCTCACCTGGCATCTGGCAATAGCCTGGATATGGAACGAATTGTGCGGGCAATGGTCTATCATCCCTCACTAATTGCTGGAGCGGGTGAGTTTGATACGGAACTGATGCGTCTCACAGAAGGAGAACTGGTCAGCAAAGCTGGGGCAGAAGGAATTCAGTGCATTGGCCGCGTGGGTGAAGGCATGGGGTTGGCGATTAAGGTGATGGATGGAGCCAAACGCGCCAAATATGCGGTTGCCATTCACCTGTTAAAGCAGATGGGCTGGATTACGCCTTCCGTCTCTGAAAGTTTGGCTGAAATGTTTATGGTTCTGGGTGATGTCACCCGACTGGAAGTGGCAGGCGATTTGTCCTTACTGTAGAACTGACGTTAATTCACGTATAATTTCATGAACCTTTCGTAAAAACTTCACCCTGGAGCAGCGTTGGACAGGACATTCACTGAGCGACATGCCATGCTGGCAGGTAAGTGTTGTTGCGATCGCAGGTTATTGTCCTAACCGATTCGGGAAACCTTGAGCACATGGCACTATGCGATTGGACAAACGCCGACCAAAATTCTGGGCTGTCCTTAAGCAAAAACTCCAGGGTGAGTGGAGAGTTACGGTAACGTCCCTCGGTTTGGCTGGCCTTGTTGTGTCAATTCGCCTGGTGGGACTGTTACAAGTCTGGGAACTGGCCGCCCTGGATCAATTGATTCGATTACGTCCCCCCGAACCTGTAGACGATCGCATTGTCATTGTTGGTATTGATGAAGCAGATTTGCGAAGTGCGGGTCAGTATCCCATGTCCGATCGCCAGATGGCCCAGTTGTTGCAAAAACTGCAAGCAGCCAAACCACGAGCGATCGGGTTGGATATTTATCGAGATATTCCAGTAGAACCGGGCCATCAGCAGTTACAGCAGGTTTATCGCAAGTCTCCCAATTTGATTGGCATCAGCCATATTAAAGACGACGATAGCCCAGAAGTTCCACCCCCTCCTGTGTTGCGAGACACCCGCCAGTATGGGTTTAACAATGTGGTGCTGGATCCTGATAATACGGTGCGGCGCGGACTGCTGTATTGGAAACCGCATGATCATCGGGCGGTGCTGCCCAGTTTTGCGTTGTCCCTGGCTTTTTTATATTTATCAGCAGAGGGAATTCGACCGATCGCCGCTCCCTCTGGAGAAATGCAATTAGGGAAGGCTTTGTTTGATCGGTTCACTGGAGATGATGGAGGATATGTATTAACTGATAGCGGCGGCTACCAAATCTTGTTGAATCCCCGTGGCCCAGCCAATACCTTTCGCCGCGTCACGATGACAGAGGTGATGCAGGGTAGGGTTCCGGCAGCCGCTTTGCGCGATCGCATTGTGTTAATTGGCTATACCGCCGTCAGTCTGAATGATTTTGCCAATATCTCTTACAGTAGTCGTTTGGTTGGGCCACCTCAGCCCGTCCCTGGCATTGAATTACAGGCCAACATTGTCAGTCAGATCCTGGGGGCTGCGACAGATGGCCGGGTTCTGTTCCAATCCTGGCCAGAACCGATGGAATGGCTGTGGATCGGAGCCTGGGCCTGGTTAGGAGGAATGCTTTGCTGGCGGGTACGATCGCTGTATCGGTCTACTGTGACGATTACCGTAGCCGGACTCAGCCTGGTGGCGATCGGCTACGCAGCCTTACTCGTGGGCTGGTGGATTCCCACCGTTTCTCCCGTCCTGGCAATGGCTGGTTCTGCGATCGCCACGATTGCTTACATTGCCCGCCGTCAAGAAGAACTGCAGCGATCCAAAGAATTCCTCCAAACGATCATCAACACGATTCCCGACCCCATTTTTGTCAAAGATCAACAGCATCAGTGGGTTGTTTTGAACGCTGCCTTTTCCAGGTTTTCCGGGTATCCTCTGGCTGACCTGCTAGAACGATCGGACTACGAGGTGTTTCCCACAGCTGAAGCAGATATTTTTCGGCAGCAGGATGAGCTGGTCTTCAAAACCGGACAAGAACATCACAACGAAGAAGCTTTTACAGATCGAAGTGGCTTTACTCACCAGATTGAAACCAAGCGATCGCTCCACAAAGATGCGGCAGGTAACCTGTTTTTAGTCGGCATTATTCGAGACATCACTCACCGCAAGCAACTGGAAGAGGAACTGAAGCGCACTACAGCAGAACTGGTTCGCTCCAATACAGAACTGCTGCAGTCCGCCAATCATCTCAGCCACCTGGCTAACCACGATTCCCTTACAGGGCTGCCAAACCGCAAGTACTTCTATGAGCATCTGGAACAGGCGATCGACTGGGCCAAAAATAGTCAGCAATTAGTCGGCCTGCTATTTCTGGATCTGGATGGCTTTAAACAGATCAATGATGTGTTGGGGCATGACATGGGCGATGCCTTACTGAAAGCGGTTGCCCGTCGCCTCACGGGATGTTTGCGGAGTAGTGACACCGTGGCCCGTCTGGGAGGGGATGAATTTACCGTGATCCTGCCTGCCATTCCCAGTGCCGAGGATGCCATTCGCGTGGCTGAAAAGGTACTGTTTACCCTTTCTCAAACCTTTGTGATTCAAGCCCACACCATTATTGTGACCAGTAGTGTGGGGATCAGTTTGTTTCCTACCCATGCCCAGGATCTGGAGGATTTAGTCAAAGAGGCCGATAGCGCCATGTATCGGGCCAAACAACGGGGCAAGAACTGTTATGAAATAGCGCCATCGGTCACGAACCATTAATCCGTAGTCAGGATCTGTACCGTCCCCAACGCAGGAATGTGGTCAGTACATAGATGACGATCGCAGAACCCACGATTGCTGGAACAATAGGCACATTCTTAATATGCCAGTTCAGAAAGTCGATAGCCAATTTCGCCGATCCATACGCCGATCAAACCCACGATCACCAGACCCAAAAATTTTCCGGGAACCTCACGCGGAATCAGCATATTGCCGACAACGCCACAAAAGACTGCGATCGCCAACTGAACCACCAGATGAGATAAGTCCATGAAGCCCTCTTACCAGTTGAGAAAAATGCGATAACGAAGCTGCACCCAACCGATCAAGAAATTATTTATACTTTAACGTCAAAATCCAGACGGCATCCGGACATCCTTAAATTGTTGAAATTGTTGCCTCATCTGAGTAACCCTTGGGTCATCTGTTGGCTCATCAACTGGCACCATCGATTGACTCTTACCCCTTGCCCTGACGGTAATCAAGCCCCATGATTACTCCGAATAGCTAGCTGAAATCAATTGGTTTGTCGGAGGGCTTGCAGGGCGATCGCGATTTCTGGCGGAACGGAGGTAAACCGAATGGCAAACCGATGAGCCGATTCGTCCACCTGTTTAATGACCTTGGCGTACAGATCTCCGGATAACTGGGTGCGATCGACCCCTGTTAACAGGTGTAGTTTGAGATTACTCAAAACATCTAACGGTTGCTCAGTTTGCAGTTCTGCCCCAGATTTTGATAGTTTAGTGAACCGTCCTTGAAACAGATTGCCGACTGCATGTTTGCCTTCTAGAACGGTGAATTCCAGTGGCACTGCCTGTCCTAAAGGCTGCATCCGATCCTCTGCTTCAGGAAGGAAAAGCTGGTACTTGCCCCCAATTCCTCCGACCTCATAGACCGTCATGGGTGTATGGATGCCTTTGGGTTCAACGCGCAATTCTCCCTGAACTTGTACGTCACAGTTAGCATCTTTGAGGGTATCTTCGGACACCAGAATTTGGCCTCCCACGGTATAAGACTCAATGCGAGCGGCCAGGTTGACGTGTCTACCAATCACTGTGTATTTGGCTCGTCGCTGGGAACCCACATTTCCCACGACGACTTCTCCCGTATTAATGCCAATGCCCATTTCGATCGCAGGTAAACCGATCTGACGGTTTTGTTCATTCACGGCTGTCATCGCTTGTTGCATCGCAATGGCACAGGCGATCGCTCGCTGGGCATCATCAGGGCGGCTAACTGGAGCACCAAACATGACAAAGATACCGTCGCCGATGAATTCATTAATCGTGCCTTTGTACTGATCGATGACATCAGCCATCGCTCCCAGG
>JBBIQC010000181.1:0-8316 GCA_037442585.1 Oscillatoriales cyanobacterium bin_317 | reverse complement strand
GAAATTAATCTGGCCCTCTGGGAAGGATTGTTATTTAAGGATATCGAGCAGAAGTATCCAGAAGAATACGAGCAGTGGAAGAATCGTCCTCATGAGCTGAGAATGGTGATTCCTGGCCCTGAAGGCTCCCAGGATTACTTCCCGGTACTGGAACTCTTTGCCAGAGCCAGGCAGTTCTGGCTAGACTTTTTACCTGCTCATCAGGGTAAAACCGTTTTGCTGATTGCTCACAGTGGCATCAATCGCGCTTTAATCAGTACTGCGATCGGTCTGGAGCCTACCGCCTATCAAGCGGTACATCAATCTAACTGTGGGATTAGCGTGCTGAATTTTGCTGGAGAGTTGGGCGATCCGGTTCAGATTGAATCGCTGAATCAGACGGTTCATCTAGGTGAACCGATTCCCAAAGCTAAGAAAGGATATCATGGCCCTCGCCTGTTGTTGGTACGGCACGGAGAAACCGAGTGGAACCGTCAAAAGCGCTTTCAAGGCCAGATTGATGTGCCGTTGAATGAGAACGGACAGGTGCAATCGGGGCAGGCTGCGGAATTTTTGCAAGCTATTCCCCTTCGCTATGCGGTCACCAGTCCCATGTTGCGACCCAAGGAGACGGCGGAGATCATCCTGCAACATCATCCGGATGTGCAGTTGGAGTTGGAGGATAATTTACAGGAAATCGGTCACGGGTTGTGGGAAGGCAAGTTGGAAGCGGAAATTGAGCAGGAATTTCCGGGAGAGTTGCAGCGCTGGCAACGATCGCCTGAAACGGTGCAAATGCCCGAAGGAGAAAATTTGCAACAAGTGTGGGAACGAGCGATCGCGGCCTGGGATGCGATCGTCCAAACGGCAACTAACCGCCTCGAACCTGGCATCACAATGGTCGTTGCTCACGATGCGATTAACAAAGCTATTCTCTGTTACATCCTTGGCTTGGGGCCAGAACATTTCTGGAGCTTCAAGCAAGGCAACGGAGCCGTCAGCGTGATTGACTACAACGGCCCCGATAGCCAACCTGTTCTAATGGCCATGAACATTACCTCCCATCTATCGGGTGGCATCCTCGATAAAACCGCTGCGGGAGCATTGTAGGTATGTCCAACGAGCTGCTTCAACAAGTCAGGATCCTCGATCCACTTTCCCAAACGGATCGGGTGGCTGATGTGTTGATTGCAGCAGGTAAGGTCAGTGCGATCGCCGATGCCATCTCTGACTATCCGGCAGACACCCAAATTCACGATGCTCAGGGATGGGTGCTTGGCCCCGGTCTGGTTGATTTATACAGCCATTCCGGTGAACCCGGTTTTGAAGAGCGAGAAACCCTCCTGTCTCTCATGCAATCTGCTGCGGCTGGAGGCTTCACTCGTCTAGCGATTCTGCCAGATACTGTTCCGGCGATGGATACTCCCACTACCATCACCTGGTTACAAGAAAAGTGGCAGACGAACCTGCAGCACATTCCCAATTCCCAATTCCCAATTCCCAATTCCCTGCCCTCCCTCTACCCCTGGGCTGCCTTAACTCAAGACATCCAGGGACAAAAAATGACGGAACTGGCGGAACTGGCAGAATTGGAGATTGCTGGATTTGCCGATGGTCAGCCCATTGCCAATTTACTCCTGATCCGCCGATTGCTGGAGTATTTACGTCCTCTCAACCGACCGATCGCCCTCTGGCCCTGTGATCCTCAACTGGTTGGCAATGGAGTGATGCGAGAAGGGCACGATTCTATCGTGTTCGGATTGCCAGGAATTCCGGCGATCGCGGAAACAACTGCGATCGCCGCCGTGCTGGAGTGTGTCGAGGAAGTGGGAACTCCGGTTCATCTGATGCGACTTTCAACAGCCCGAAGTGTGGAATTAGTACGGTTGGCAAAGCAGCGAGGATTGCCCATTACTGCCAGTACTACCTGGATGCACCTATTACTCAATACTGCATCGATTGGCAGCTACGACCCAAGTCTACGGCTAAATCCACCCCTGGGAACAGGTGCAGATCAACAGGCATTGCTTCAAGCCGTAAAGGATGGAGTAGTGGACGCGATCGCCACTGACCATACTCCCTACACCTATGAGGAAAAAACCGTGGCCTTTGGCGAAGCGCCTCCAGGAGCGATCGGGTTGCAACTGGCTCTCCCCCTACTCTGGCAAACTCTGGTTGCTACCGGGCAGTGGTCAGCCCTGGAGTTATGGACAGCTCTCAGCACCCGTCCTGCTCTGTGCTTATCCCAAGCGCCTCCCAGCATTACCCCTGGTCAGGCAGCAGAAATGGTCTTGTTTAACCTGCACCAATCCTGGACGGCTGACTCTCAAACTCTCAAGTCTCGATCGATGAACACTCCCTGGCTGGATCATGCCATCACGGGGCAGGTCATCAGGCTCTGGTGCCCAAGCACCTCCCAAGGAACAGGATAACTGAGGGTCTGAGGATTGGAGAGTAGATGATGTGATGATGCGATCGGCCAAAGCTTCAATTAACTTTTCTAATCAGGAGAAATATAATAGGGTACAGTACGGAATCAACAAATCGATGACTTTGCTAATATATGAGATTTATTTAAAGTGGAGTCATCCTTAACAGGCTCTCTAAAATGGGGACAGGGTTTTGAAGAACACTTGTGTTGGAAGTCACTTTCTCTATTAGTAATATCTAGTAGTAATATCTAGCAAAGCTTCCGTAATTTTTAGTCAGCGTCCAATGCCCCAAATCGTTTATATCCAGGAGTAGGTGAGTAGCACAGCATGAAAGAAACCAGCGTAGGAAATCACAGGCGACTGCTGCTAATTGACGATGACCCTAACCTGATTCTGTTAGTCAAGGACTACCTGGAGTTTCGGGGTTATGAGGTGGTTACGGCAGAAAATGGTCGAGAAGCTCTGGAAGTTTTAGAACATGAGACTCCAGATATGATCATTTGCGATGTCATGATGCCAGAAATGGACGGGTACTCTCTGGTGCGTCATGTGCGCGAAGATCCCCGTACCAGTTGGATTCCCGTTTTATTCCTGTCTGCAAAAGGACAAAGTCAAGATCGGGTGAAGGGACTCAATACGGGAGCCGATGTGTATATGGTGAAGCCGTTTGAGCCGCCCGTATGTCTGAGCGGCCCGGTAGAACTGCCGACAGTGCTCCTAAGATTCAAGTTCCTTTTGACGTTGAGTTAACCCCAACTGAATTGAAAGTTGTGCAGTTTGTCGCCCGGGGGATGGCCAATCGGGAAATTGCTGAAGAACTGAATGTCAGTCAGCGAACGATCGAGAGCCACGTCAGCAATATGCTAGGAAAAACAGGCTTACACAACCGGACGGAACTAGCCCGGTGGGCGATCGAAAATAACATGGCTTGATTTACAGACCTCTCTGACCGAGTTGTGATGATCTGTGACGAGGTGATGGGATGACAGGTGGATAGGGAATCGTGGAAGTACTCTTACCCTTATCCATCCACTCACCTACCCTCCCACCGTCTTATCATCTCGCGCTTCTCAGGACTATCCCTTCAACTCTCTACCAACCGTCTGTTTGAGCCTGCTCGTCGTGCCAGATTTCCAGGTCTAATTCGTCTAGATAAATGAGAGCGCTGCGGATTTGCCCATTGCTGCCTTTTAGCTCCAGGTCAAACCAGCCATCATCCCTGGCATTGGCACCCAGGAGGGCTGCAGCAATGTTCACCGTCAGGCCATGCTGGGACACCAGTCGAGAAATGACAGGTTCCTCATGATAGCTTTTAGGAATTCGGATGCGGATTCGGGTTTGAGTGGGTCGGGTATCATCCAATCCAGTGGTGGCCGTTGGAGTGGATGGGCGATCGCCCCCAGAATTTCCTGCTGCATTTGAAGAGTTGGAAACAGCCATTTAAGCCTCCTCTTGAATATCTTTGATGCGGGTTTTGCGCTCCAAAATTTCTTTCAGAACCAGGGTGACCAAAGCCAGCAGCGCCAGTAATATGGCTGCCGAAAAGGCTGCCTCTGTCTGATACTGCTTATATGCCTCTTCTACATAAAGAGGTAGGGTTTGGGTTTTACCAATGATGTTGCCGGAAACGACCGAGACGGCACCAAATTCTCCCATGGCCCTGGCATTGGTGAGCAGCACCCCATACAGCAAACCCCAGCGAATATTGGGTAGGGTAACGCGCCAGAAAGTTTGCCAACCACTGGCTCCTAAAGTTCTAGCGGCTTCTTCCTGATCTGCTCCGGTTTCTTCCAGCACTGGAATCACTTCACGAGCCACAAAGGGCAGAGTCACGAACGCCGTTGCCAAGACCATTCCTGGCAGAGCGAAAATCACTTTCACACCGATCTGTTCGAAGAATGGGCCAAACCAGCCATTGCGGCCATACAGCAGAACAATCATCAGCCCCGCGACCACAGGGGAAACGGAAAAGGGTACATCCAGAATGCTAATTACAAACGCTCGTCCCCGAAACTGCTTGCGGGCAATTAACCAGGCTGCACATAATCCAAATACCGTATTCACCGGAACGGAAATCAGCGCAATGATGAAAGTGAGTTTTACCGCATTGAGGAAGTCAGGAGACTTCATGTTCTCAAGGAGTGGCCCAATTCCTTTGCTGAAGGCTTGCACAAAGACGTTCGCCGTGGGGATGAAGAGCACCAGGGATAGGTAAGCGATCGCAATCAGAATCAAAACGGTAACGACCCAGGCACTTTCTCGATTTGCAGCTAACGGCCTGGTACTCCCAGGTGTACTCGTGGGTTGATTCGAACTACCGATCATACCGTCGCCCCCAAGCTTGCAGAAGATTAATCAAGAACAATAACAGTAGGGAAATAACCAGTAGCACCGCACCGATGACCGTAGCACCGGAGTAGTCATACTGCTCTAACCGTTGGAATACCAGAACGGGGGCAATCAAATCTTTGAACGGAGTATTTGAAGCCACAATCACGACCGAGCCATATTCCCCAACTGCACGGGAGAATCCCAAAGCTACACCAGTCAGCAGTGCTGGCATCAGAGGTGGCAAGATCACCCGCCAAAAGGTCTGAAACCGTGATGCACCCAGACTCCAGGCAGCTTCTTCCACTTCCTTCTCCATCTCCGAAAGCACAGGTTGCACCGTCCGCACCACAAACGGCAACGAAATCAGCAACATGGCTACTCCCACCCCCAACCGGGTAAAGGCAATCTTAATTCCAAAAGGAGCGAGTAAGGAGCCGAGCCAACCCTTGTCGCTGTAAACCGTTGCCAGAGTGAGGCCAGCTACTGAAGTTGGCAAGGCAAAAGGCAGATCAACGGCTGCATCAATCAGGCGTTTAAAGGGGAAGGTGTAGCGCACCAGTACCCAGGCGACTAGAGTGCCAAACAAACCGTTGATGAGGGCAGTTATTAGAGCCGTGACAAAGGTAACCTCATAGGCCGATAACGCGATCGGGCTGGTGGCAATTTTCCAAAAGCTGCCAGGGCTTTCAGTCATTGCTTTGATCAACAATGCTGAAGTGGGTAGAAACAGCATGATGGAGAGATACCCGATCGTGATGACCCATAACCAGGGAATACGGGTGATTAGCTTCTGGGAATGTCGAGATGAGGCAAGGGGAGGAGAAGTTGCTGTCATAGGGTGGTAGAAATAATCAGAACTGGCCGCAACGAGAGAGTTTACCAGAGCCTCTGGTTGTAAACCACGATAATCTTATAGGTTTACCGTATATTATCATGAGTAATTCAGTCTACAATCTCATCTCTACAACTTCATCTTTGGTTCAAAATGCAAGAGTGAAGAGTGAAGGAATGCGGACGCAAAACTCCTTCAGCCTTCCCCACTGCCCCATTGGCTAAACGGATGTTGTGCCAGGTTAGAGTTGTAGTAGCGCGGGTCGTGGGTCACTTCTTCACCAATCCAATCCGGAAAGATAATGGCCTGGTCAGCATTGGTCAGTTCCACCTCTGCTATAACCAGCCCCTGATTCTCTCCCGCAAATTCATCAATCTCCCAGAGCAACCCTTCCCACTTCACCCGATAGCGAGTCTTTTGAATCAGGGGCGGAACACAGAGAGTCTGCAGCATTTCCCTGGCATGGTCAACCGGAATTGCGTACTCATATTCCAACCGTGCCGCACCCACCGTCTTTCCCTTAATCGTCAAAAATCCCTCATCCCCCGCAATTCGCACCCTCACCGAGCGTTCCGGAGTCGCGGTCAGGTACCCCTGCCAGTAGGGTTTTCCCTCTCCCAACGATCGCCAGCGATCGCCTGTCACTAAAAATTTACGCTCGATTTCTGTCGGCATAGGAAGGGAATTAGGAATTAGGAATTGGGAATTAAGACTTGCAAGTTGGCCTCTCTTAATTCATAACTCATAATTCATAAACCAAGTCCAGCTAGAGAACGGTCGTTTTCCTATCAGAGAAACTACGGTTCTGGACTTGGACAAGGTTTAATTCAAAATTTTGTTTAGCTCGGTTGGCGTTTCAGTTGCAAAAAGGCTTCTACTTCTGCAGCCGTGGGTTGAGCCGCGATCGCTCCGGCGCGGGTAGTGGTTAAGGCTCCGACCGCACTGGCATAGGTAACGATCTCGTGAGCCTTATCTGGGTTCGCTAATGCCTTCAGGTCTTGCTGCACCAATTGATGTAAAAATCCAGCCACAAAGCTGTCTCCGGCGCCGGTCGTATCTTCCACTTCCATTGCAAATGCCGGAACCTGGCCTTCATTATCGCTCAAGAAATAAGAGCATCCTTTCTCGCCCGCCGTGACCAAAACTCCTTCCACCGAATCCAGGCGATGGGCAATAATTCCCGGATCGGTAGTTTCAAACAACCATTCAGCTTCGTCATCAGACAGTTTGAGAAAATCGGTACGCTGCATGACTTCTCGAATGATCGGCGGAGCAACGGCTGGATCAGGCCAGAAAACAGGTCGCCAGTTTACATCCAGTAAGACTTTGGTGTAATACTGATCCGCCAGATCCAGCGCTCGCAAAATTGCTGCTCGGCTGTCCGGATAAGCCAGTTCCAACGTTCCCAGAACCAACACGCCAGCCGTTTCAAACAACTGCACTGGAAGTTGGTCAGCTTTTAACTGAGTATCGGCAAACTCAGTAGTATCGTTGTCTCCAAAGCCAGCGAAGGCCCGATCGCCCGTTTGCGATCGGGTAACATATACTCCCCGTGTGGGAGTTGTTGGATGACGTTGGACTCCATCGGTATTGACTCCAACCTCCTGCAACAATTTCACCAAGGTGTTTCCGGTGTCATCCTGTCCGACACAGCCAATAAACCCGCTCGGTGTTCCTAATTTAACTAAAGCACAGGCAACATTCGCAGGAGCACCTCCGGGATACGGTGTCCACGATTGCACCTGTTCATAGGTCAAACCGGGTTGATTAGAGAGAAAATCAAACAGAATTTCGCCAAGACACAAAACACGGGGAGAGGTCACAACCATCAACAAATCTGGACGACAGGCTGATTTTAGCCCAGTAGCGGTACTTCCGCTGCTTGTTTGCCACAAACTTTATTAGAGGCTGGAGCCGATTTTAGAGGCGGCACCGTAGAAGCAAACGGCACCTCTGGGCGCTGCTTCACCTCATCCGGACAGAACTCCAGACTAATCTTAAGTTTCAGCTTGCCAGATTGCATTACCGAAGTATCAGGTTGTTGCACTTTGCAATCCACTCCTGTTTGAAACCAGGTCGTTTCCTGCAGCGATTGCCAGTGGCCATTTACATCTGTAGTGCCAAGCTCGATTTGAATTCCCTGAGATCTCAAAGACTCGACTAATTCCTGCGGCAGATCGCTTAACGTGGCAACGTCGATCGCGTATCGCAACTCTTTAACACTATGAGTTGTGTTATTGAAGACCAGGATGGCTTGGTCATCCAGGCCACCTAACGCGGTATTGAAATTCATTTAAAAGCTCCTAATGGTGTCTCTAAAAGTTTCCATGGGCAGATAGAGCAACTATGCAAGTTACTCAACAGATCTGCTTAACAAGCTGCCAACAGCAAACCACAGACAATGCTAGTACAGGACTGAAAAGCATTGCTGATGACTCAGTAGCAGATCAATTCAACAGGGTTTAAATCGTTAAAACTCAGGAGATAACTTTGAAACAACACCGTAGACGCACTGACTATCAGTGCAGTGACCTGAGCGGTGGCTACCGTGTTACTCAGGCAATTCCGGTGTCTATTTTTATAAGATAGCGAATTAGAACAAAAGTGTGTAATAGGTTATAAATAGTTACGTATCATACGGTTAAAGCTCAAATCAGGTGAACTATTAAGTCACCTGATTAACTAAATTGGCTCTCCATCGATCTGTGGGATAATTGTATAGTGAGATACATTTGCGAGGTG
>JBBIQC010000180.1:0-8329 GCA_037442585.1 Oscillatoriales cyanobacterium bin_317 | reverse complement strand
CACTGCTGCACCCTGGTTGTTAAATCCCATGCGATTCAGGACGGCCCGATCGGGTAACAAGCGAAACAAGCGGGGACGGGGATTTCCGGGTTGGGGATGGAAGGTAACGGTGCCGAGTTCAGCAAAGCCAAAGCCAAAATCAGCCCAGAGGCCAGAGGCTACCCCATCTTTGTCAAATCCGGCAGCCAGACCGAGAGGATTAGTAAAGGTAATGTTCCACAAGCATTGCTGTAGGCGGAGATCGTCCAGGCAGTAGGTGCGGTGAAGTTGCGCCCGTAACCAGTGGCTGAATTGACTTTGATAAGTTTGATCTAACCAGCCCAGTGCTCTAAAGCTTTGTTGATGTAACCACTCTGGATCGGCTTTGACTCCAGAAAACAAAATTGGACGGAATAGCGCTTGATAAATATCCATGTGGGCATTCTAGGGGGAATCAAGCCCTATTTTCGAACCAATGCTGCAACCATTCAAACCGTTTCTCAGATCAAAGCTGCAACCTAACCTGCTGCCTCAATTAGGATGAAGATAAGAGATTTCTTCCCAGTATCGATTATTTGTGTGGCTATCAAATTCTTCTATCAGCTTGTTTTATTAACATGGTTCAGCAAAAGGAGCCAAATACCTACGAAAAGCAGTTAGTTGCTTTAGGCCGAGTCTTGCAAACCTTGCGGGAAGAGGAAGATTCTGATGTACTGGTCACTGCGGTCATCACCTATCTGCATACTGAGTTTGAGTACGCCCTGATCTGGATTGGGTTGTACGATCGCCTGGAGCATCGCCTGTTTGGAAAAGGCGGAATCACACCCAATGGAGATCTGTCCGTCCTCAAGCAGCGATTTGCTCTGAATCCGGGAGACATTCTGGAACAAGTAGTGATTCAGCAGCGACCCGTTGCCGTGCCAGACCTGCGGGCAGAACAGCGGATTAGCGATTGGCGCAAGATTGCCCAGAAGTTCGACATTCAGGGCACCGTTGTCTTTCCGATTCGCTACCGCGATCGCTGCTACGGAGTCACTTTAATGGGATCCACGGGGTGGGGCGTGGCTCCGCGTGCCGATGAAAAAGTTCGCCTTTCGATCGTTCTGGGAGAGTTTGCCGCTGCCCTGTACAAAATTGAAACGGAGTGGCAACGGCAACAAACCAAGCATCCCGACGAACCGCTGTTAGAGATCCTGGCGAAGTTGCGATCGCTCACAGGGTTAGGCCCGCGCCTGGAAGCTGTGGTCACCCATACGCACGAATTTATTCAGGCGACCCGCACCAGCATTTACTGGTATGAACGAGAGCGGCGCTATTTTTGGCGACGGGTGGGCAACCGCCAAAAAAACACAGGATTCATAGAAGCGAACCAACCAGCTTCCGGCATTACCGTCCAGGAGGTCAGCGGGTTCTATCAAGCACTGGCTTCTGATCAACTGGTGTCCATCGGTGAAGCCCACAGTTCCCTGAAGGCCGACACTACCACTCGCCTGATGCAACAAATTCGGGCACGATCGCTGCTGGCCGCACCGATTTTGTTTCAGGGCGAGTTACTGGGATTTCTGGCGGTTGAAGGAATGGAACCCCGGATTTGGAGTGAGGGAGAGAAAAAATTCCTGCGGGGAGCGGCGCAAATGCTGGCTCTGACGATTCCTGTGGATGAAATGGAAACGACGATCGAACGCATCCAGCAGGATCGGGAATTAACGGCTGAAATTGCCCGCTCTATCTACGACCAGGAGGATTGGAAAGCCACTTTCAAGCAAACGGCTGAGCAACTATGTAAGCGACTGAAGACTGAGCGATTTCTGGTACTGATGTATGACGATAACCGGGGAGAGTTTGAGATTTGCTATCAGAACTTTCCTGGAAACCGCCGTCCCCTAACGTCTCCTCTAGCAGCATTCAGTGCCCCTGATTTGAAGTGTTTGCAGGAGAGCAAAACGGCGATCGGCATCGAAAATCTGGAGAGCGAGCAAAACCTGTCAGGCTGGCGCGATCGCTGGCTGGAAATGGGGGTGCGATCGGTGATTTTGTGCCATACCTCAATTGGGCATCCCCTGGAAGGACTGGTGGTGATTGGGCATGAAGCCCCCCGCAGTTGGCATCGGACAGAACTGGAACTGGTGCGAATTGTCAGCCAGCAGATGGGATTCATCTTGCACCAGTGGCAACTGCAGCGCCAAACCGAGCAACAGCACAAGATTCAACAGGCCATGCAGTGGGGAATCAAAGCGATTCAGCGAGCCTATCAGGTTCCCCTCCTGGAACAAGCTACCCTGCAACATATTACCCAGGTTTTACAAGCTCCTCTGGCCGTTCTGGTACATTGGCAACCTGGACAAAGCACAGGGCAGGTACTCAGTTCACCTCCCCCCAATGATCGCTTCGCCGTTAATTCAGACCTGGCTGTTCCCCTGCATACGGATTTATTGATTCGCTGGGCCTTAGAGAGCGAGGGTGCTTTTTCACTGACTGCGAAAGAAATTCCAGGCAATAGTCGCCAGTGGCTGTATGGTTCTGGTATTGGTGAGCTACTGGTAGTGGCATTGCGAACAGCCCCCCAACAGGAACCCACTGGAATTGTCATTGTGGCGGATGAAGCGGGATGGCACTGGGCAGAATGGCAGTTGCAAGCCTTGAATTTGCTGGTCAATCAGTTTGCCTGGGCACGTCGTTCCCTGGCTCTCACCGAACAACTAATTAGTCAACGCCTCAAACTGGAACAACTGGCCTGGTACAAACATCGCCGTCTGGAGGAAACCCAACGCACTGTACTGACTGGATTAAAGCGGTTAGATGAGCTGGGAAATCCCAAAGAGCCATTGTTTTCTACCCGCTATCAGCAGATTGTGCGATCGCTGCACGATGCGATCGCCTCCCTGAACCAAGTAATTCAGGAGGAACAGTGGCAGATCCGCCCCTATCCCTCCAGTCTGTCCTTAATCACCTTATTGAAACGGGCACTGGAACGAGTGGATCCCATCATTAAAGAACGGCAGTTGTGGTCGCAGGTGCATGATGAAACCAATCTGCTAATCAGTGGCGATATCCTCAAAATTGAACTGGTGCTGTATGAGCTGCTCACCATTGCCTGTCAACGGTCTGCTCCTGGAAGCAGAATCGATCTCTGGTGTCGTCAAATTGATACGCGCTGGTTTGAGTTGTGCATTACCGATACCGGACACATTGAACCGCACCTGCTGCAAGAACTGGAATCCGGTCGGCCCGATTGGCTGGTTCCTTCCATCCTGGATCATCCTCCTGGCTTGCATCTGCTGGTTTGCCAATCGGTGATGAAAGCGATCGGTGGCCAATTCAACCTTTACAAGCTGGACGATGGCCGTAACATGAGCCGTTTAGTCTTACCCATTGCTCCCAGTTCCAACGCTACCCGTTCCAAATGACGACGCAATAGCAACCGGTCAATCAGCCGCATCAGTCCCCCCTTCATACCGCGTCGCAGGCGGGTAATGAATGAGTTTTGCTATTCTCAGCCCATCTGCTCCGCCCCTTTCTGATCCCGAACTCACGTTTATTAAGTAGTGATCACTTCCGAGGGAAGGCGTTTGAACGTCAGCCGTTCATTGTCACCGACATCAACAAAGATGGTGTCGCCATCATGGAACTCACCGCGCAGAATGGATTTGGCAATTTGGGTTTCCAGTTGGATGGCTCGCTTCAAAGGACGCGCACCGTAGACGGGATCGTAACCCACGTCGGCCAGCCAGTCGATCGCTGCATCGGACAACTTGAGGGCCATCTTGCGATCGCTCAACCGTTGCTCCAGACGTTGGGTTTGCAGTTTCACGATGTTCCGCAGTTCGCCTTTCGTCAGGCTGTGGAAGATGATAAACTCATCTACCCGGTTGAGGAACTCTGGACGGAATTGGGCACGCATGGCTTCTGTGACTCGACTCCGCATTTCTTCGTAGCGGCTGTCATCTCCTGCCAGATCCAGAATGTACTGGGAACCGATGTTGCTGGTCATGATGATGATCGTGTTCTTGAAGTCCACCGTATGCCCCTGAGAGTCGGTAACTCGGCCATCATCCAGGATTTGCAGGAAGATGTTGAACACATCGGGGTGAGCCTTTTCGATTTCATCAAATAGGATGACTGCATAGGGACGGCGACGGATGGCTTCGGTCAGTTGTCCCCCTTCGTCATAGCCCACGTATCCGGGAGGCGCACCAATCAGACGAGAAACAGCGTGCTTCTCCATGTACTCGGACATATCGATTCGCACCATTGCCTCTTCCGTATCAAACAGGTAGGCGGCGAGCGCCTTTGCCAATTCAGTTTTACCTACCCCAGTCGGGCCAAGGAAGATAAAGCTGGCAACGGGGCGATTAGGATCGGCCAGACCTGCCCGCGATCGCTGAATCGCATCGGATACAGCAATCACCGCTTCATCCTGACCAATTACCCGCTTATGCAGTTCTGCTTCCAGGTGCAATAGCTTTTGCATTTCCGTTTCTACCAGTTTGCTGAGCGGAATGCCCGTCCATTTAGAAATGATTTCCGCAATGTCTGCTTCTGTCACTTCTTCCCGCAGCATGGATTTGCCAGTAGTTTGTGTCGCTTCCAGTTTTTGTTCCGCTTCCTGTAACTGACGATTGAGATCCGTTAACTTGCCGTATTTCAACTCAGCCGCCCGGTTCAGGTCGTAATCCCGCTCGGCCTGTTGAACTTCGGTATTAACGCGATCGATCTCTTCTTTCAGCTTCTGGATGTGGGTAATTACATCCTTTTCGGCCTGCCACTGGGCATTCAGAGAAGATTGTTCTTCCTTCAGATCCGCCAGTTCTTTTTCCAGGCGTTCCAGGCGATCGCGGGAAGCTCGATCGGTTTCCTTCTGGAGCGATAACTTCTCCATTTCCAGTTGCAGGATTTTGCGATCGACTTCATCCAGTTCTTCCGGCTTGGAGGTGATTTCCATCTTCAATTTGGCCGCCGCTTCGTCCACCAGGTCAATTGCCTTATCAGGTAAGAAGCGATCGGAAATATAGCGAGTAGACAGGGTGGCAGCCGCTACCAGTGCCGAGTCAGAAATCTTCACCCCGTGGTGCACTTCGTACCGTTCTTTCAGACCGCGCAGGATGGAAATGGTATCTTCCACCGTGGGCTGATCCACATATACCTGCTGGAATCGCCGTTCCAGAGCCGCATCTTTCTCAATGTACTTGCGGTACTCATCCAGGGTGGTGGCACCGATACAGCGCAACTCACCCCGTGCCAGCATCGGCTTCAGCAAGTTCCCGGCATCCATCGCGCCTTGGGTGGCACCGGCACCGACCACGGTATGGATTTCGTCAATAAATAGGATAATGTTGCCTTGAGACTCGGTGACTTCCTTAAGCACCGCTTTTAACCGTTCTTCAAATTCACCGCGATACTTGGCTCCGGCAATCAATGCACCCATATCGAGAGCAATCAATTTCCGGTCTTTGAGCGATTCGGGCACATCTCCAGTGACAATCCGTTGCGCCAGTCCTTCCGCGATCGCAGTTTTCCCCACACCGGGTTCCCCAATCAGCACCGGGTTATTCTTCGTCCGGCGAGACAGAATTTGAATCGTGCGGCGAATCTCGTCATCACGCCCAATCACGGGATCGAGCTTGCCATCACGGGCAAATTGGGTCAGGTCGCGCCCGTATTTTTCCAGGGATTCGTATTTACCTTCAGGGTTTTGATCCGTCACCTTTTGACTCCCTCGAATCTGATCAATGGCTTGTTTCAGCTTAGCGTCATCCACTCTAAATTCTGCGAACAGGGCCTTGCCCAAGCGATCGTCCTGAGGATAGGCCAGCAGAATATGTTCGATGGAGATAAACTCGTCTTCGTATTGTTTACGGAAGTTTTCGGCCCGATCCAGCAAGGTATCCAGACTGCGACCGAGATACACATTGCCACCTGCGCCAGAAATCTTCGGTTGTTTGCGAATGAACTCATCGGTGCGATCGCGCAACTGCTGCACATTCACACCCAGCTTGTTGAACACACTGGTGGCCAGCCCCTCCTGTTCCAACAGGGCTTTCATCATGTGTTCCGATTCGATTTGTTGTTGCTGGGCCTGTTTGGCGATGTCGGGAGTGCGGACGATCGCTTCCCAGGCTTTTTCAGTAAATTGGTTGGGATTGGTTGGTTGCATAGGCAGTAGAGAGTAGGGGGTTATTGGTCATCAGTCATTAGTCATTGGTCATTCGTAGGGATAAGACAAGGGACAAATGACGAATGACAAATAACATCTGAAGTCATTGTAGAAAAATTGGTAGGATCGCTTGGATCGGTCTTTACACCTCTTTAGATGAGTATTGCCGCACGCCGCAAGTTTTCCTGCTGCCTTCTGCCCTCTTGTTTCTGCCTTCTCCGGGCGAGGAGTTGGGCGATCGCGTTGACCAGTCTACTTCTGCTCCCGTCTGTGGCTCTGGCTCAACCCTCTCAAGAGGTGCGATCGACCCAGGAAACTCTTGAGCCATCTCCTCCAATCCCGCTCTGTCCGGCTCAACTATCTGCCAGCATTAACGGAGTGCTAAATCGTCTGCCTGCGGTACGCTGGGGCATTCTAGTGCAGACGCTGGATGTTCCGGCCAATCGTGTGGCTGTGTACGCCCGCAACCCGGACACACTGCTGATTCTCGCCTCAAATAACAAACTGTTGACAACAGCAGCGGCCCTGCAACAACTGGGAGCGTCCTATCGTATTCGCACCACCGTCACCGGGAACCGCCGCAGTTCCTCCTTATCGACCCTGAGAATCATTGGTCGCGGCGACCCCAGTCTGACCACAACTCAGTTAACTGGACTGGCTCAACGGCTAGCGCAACAGGGAATCCGACAGGTGGCCTTACTCATTGGAGATGACACTTATTTTCAGGGAGCCGCCACCAATCCCAAGTGGGATCCAGACGATACCCTGCAGGGCTATGGAGCACCCGTCAATAGTTTGATGCTGAATCAGAACGGGATTGGGGTCACGCTGTTCCCGCAACGAGTAGGGCAACCTTTACGGGTGCAATGGGATGACCCTACAGATGCCCAGACCCATCGTTTGGCAAATCGATCCATAACGGTTGCCAAAGGACAGGATGAGTTTGTGGAGGTTTACCGCGATCGCAGCAACGGCTTTCTTATTCAGATAGAGGGTCAACTGCAGGAAGGGTCTGCCTCTGAACCTGCTGCGGCCTCGATCGCCAATCCCGGCAACTATCTGGTGGACAAATTTCGTCGTGTTCTGCTGGCCCATCAAATTGCTATAGCACAATCGACCGTCGTCAAAATCACTCCGGCTCCTCCCGGTGAGGTCGAGTTGGCGGCTCTGGAATCTCCTTCCCTGGCCGACCTGCTGAAGGAAACAAATCAGAACAGCAATAACATCTATGCCGAAGCGCTACTGAAAACTTTGGGAAGGCTACAAAACCCTCGCACTCAGGATGCGACCGCCAGTGGAATTACAGCCGTGAAAGCAATCCTGACTGCTTTAGGCGTGAATTCCAACCATTATTGGATGGTAGATGGCTCTGGCTTGGCGAATCAGAATCGAGCTACCGCTAGTGTTTTAGTACAAACTTTGCAGGCGATCGCGCAAGCTCCCAATGCCCAGATTTTTCGAGCCTCCCTGCCAGTGGCAGGAGTGAGCGGCACATTGAGCGATCGCTTTCGGGGCACCGCTGCTCAGGGACGATTACAGGCCAAAACCGGAACAATTACCGGAGTGGTTGCCTTATCCGGCTATTTAACCCCACCCAACTATCCCCCTTTAGCCTTCAGCATTCTCGCTAACGACCCGAAAACCTCAGCCTCCCGCCTCCGGGCTGCTGTAGATGAAATTGTGCTGCTGCTCACCCGTCTACGATCTTGCTAAAGCCAGCCCTCTACCAGATAAAATGCGAGAGCCTTTGTTGAGGGGTGGTTGTGGATGGACATCAGCCTGTGATCCTATTCAACTTTCTGATTCCACCCGTAATCGTAAAGCAACGTGTAAGCAATGGGCAGAGCGAGACTCGAACTCGCAAGGATTTCTCCGCCGCATTTTGAGTGCGGTGCGTCTACCAATTCCGCCATCCGCCCTTGGATAGCCTCCCTATTATACCGAACTTGGTCATTTTATTGCGGATTGGCTTCTAATCTCCAGCAATTCTCATTTTGAAGTATTTGTACTACTTTTAACGGCTTGAATGCGATTTCTGGTCAAACCTTTTAACGGTGGAATCGGCTTTTCAGGGAGTCAGTTTTGGGCGAGCAGGACATTTGTATTACAAGAATTTCCAAAATGAGAATTGCTGTCTAATCTCAGCAATTCTCATTTTGACGAGAAGCTGTTCAAGCTCTGGGAATGCCGGTATTG
>JBBIQC010000179.1:0-8330 GCA_037442585.1 Oscillatoriales cyanobacterium bin_317 | reverse complement strand
AACTGGAACGGAGAGAAGCGATCGCCCGCATGGAACTCAATAGTTCCCTAGCCGCTTAATGCTCCAGGTCAGGGGATCTCCATCCCCGACCTACCCATCCACCCATCCACTCACCCACTCTCTTCTCCCAATCCCCGATCCACCTATCCACCTATCCACCTTAAACAGCGATGCTACAATTAGCACGAATTATCCAGCCCGGATTTCTCACTGTGACAGAGACCAAAGACCTGCTAGACGTGATCCAAAGACGTGCCATTCTCCAATGGGGCGAGAAGAAATGGAGGGCAGAATTAGCACGGGCCACGGTCGAGGTTTTAAAGCGGACAGACCCAAAGGCGGATTACATGAACCGACGCAGGCAGATTTATCGCGTTTTTGAGGAAAATTCTTGCACGGCTGACACTTTGCTGGCTTTGGTGGAAGCCGTGGGCTGTCGCTTGCAATTAGTTTGTACCGAAACTAAGGTAATTGACATCTAAGGATGTGGAACGATGACCCGGAGCAATGAGAACGGTAGCCGTCTTGATCGCATTGAAACCCTCATGCTGGAATTAGCAACTGCGAGTGTCAGGCACGATAACGAATTTAGCCGCATCAATGCCACCCTGGAGCGAGTGACCCAGCAACAAGAAGCCAATAATCAGGCGATCGCTCAAAATCAACAGGCGATCGCTCAACTGACGGCAGACCAACAACTCAGTAGACAGGACATTAACACCCTGACGGCCAGCATTCAGGAACTGAGAAACATGGTGGCTGACTACATCCAGTCCCGTTCTGAAACTCAGTGATGGTAAAGAAATAAATGCTTTAAGCCTCTCAGTTCTTCTGGGGGGCTTTTTAATCTGCCCCGGCACGACCCAATCTCACCCGCTTTACTGCCCAAGTGTCCGGAGGCAAGGATAGGGATCCCTGACGGCGGTTTGCCTGGGATCTAAACCAGATTGAGTGCTGAGGAATTTTACGGTGGAAACGGCCCATCCACCGTTAGGGGCTTCAGGGGAACTTGGAAAAATAACGGCAGGCTATGGGTCTAAAGCGTTTTCTCCATCACTTCTTTTAGGTAGGGGAACACGATCAGTATCCTCATTGGCAACAAGCTGCAACATATATAGACGGGCATCTCTGGGCATTGCATCAAGCAACTTTTCAACCGAATCAATGCGTAAGTTCTTCCCATTGCGGAAGTCGCTAATTTGGGTTGGCGTTAAACCGCTCTGTTCTGCCAGATCTGTTCCTTTCAGCTTAAAACGGAACATTGTTTCTTGGAATGCTTCAGAAAACCTCATTAGTAGAGCCGTTTAGGGGGGATAGGTATAGCTGCCTAAGAATATCTCACGCAAAAGGGTGATTATCTTTTCAAGGTTGATCTTACAAAACTATGAAGAGTTCTTTCTTACGAATTTCTTCCACAGTTAAATGAGATAAATAATATTAAG
The DNA here is from genome assembly GCA_037442585.1 of Oscillatoriales cyanobacterium bin_317. GTDB lineage: Bacteria > Cyanobacteriota > Cyanobacteriia > Leptolyngbyales > Leptolyngbyaceae > Leptodesmis. Next base: position 6,888 of record JBBIQC010000179.1, on the reverse strand, counting down.
ATATAAAATCTCATATTTTAATACTATATATACTAGCTTCGTAGCATTCATCTAGCTTCGGTGAATATTCCCCCCGATCTTGTTCTGACGGCTGAGGATATTCGATATATCCGCAATTCTCAGCTTTCCCTTCTGACTCGGATCCATGCCAGCAATTTCCCCAAGTGGGATCAGGGCCAAGCGCTGTCTGAGAAAACCTTGGAGCGGATTGCCGTTGGGCTTCGGACAACTAAGCTCGAAGTCCTGCAAGGATTTGAACTGCGACGACAGGATGTGGCGATCGCCCGATTGGCTCAGGCTAAGGCAGAGCAACTGATTACGTTTCTCGATTTAGACCAGGAGCAGACCCCCGCGTGACGGTTGCCAAGTTACTGCAACGAACAGCAGCCCAGTACCAGGCGGCTGTACAGAGTGTGCTGAAGGAATGGCAACCAGAGTGTGGATGTGAACGCCCTGGTACCCATCCTCGGTGTGAGGTATGCCCTTGCCTCATCGTGTTTGAGCAACGTGTCCGCCAAAAACTCCGACCTTCTCTAAACACAGAACATCATCCAGCTTCAGGGATACATGGCATCTATGACTCCTCCACAAAACCACGAGCCTGGGTTTCCACGCCACAGGTTTGACTTCAATGACCCTGTTTATGTCTTATCGCTCCAGGAAGGCGGAACGATCCAGGGCATCTGGTATGACTCGCACCACAACACCTGGTGGTATACCCTGACGGAGTTTGATCAATCCGATCCGGTGCAGTGGGGGTCTGATGATGATTTGAAGCCTGCCTGTCCCAACTGCTTTGCTCCCTGGACTGAGTCCGCCTCAGTTTGTGGGCACTGTGGATTCTCGATCGATTCCTAGTTCCAGAAAGATGCCCCGTCTGTTTCAAGCCAGGACGGGGCATTTTTTCAAGTCTTGTTATTGCTCCCATCATGACAGATTCATCCTTAGACCCGCCAAATGGTGGGCAAGAACCCTTTGTCACGATTCCCCTCTCTGCCATTCGCAAAGCGAGAGGTCGGCTATCGGGAACTCAGTATGACCTGTGGCTCTACCTGTATGAGTTAGACCCCTACGGTAGTCGGTGGATTGAAATTCCACCCCCGGAGCAACTGGCAGAAACGCTGAAATGCAATCCCCGCACGGTGGAGAGGGGTGCAGCCTACTTGCGAGACTGCGAATTGTTCGATTTTGAGATCAAACGCTGGAGAGCCTTGAATGTCAGGGCGAGAGAGCATTTTTCAAAAAATTCTCCCGGCAAAGAGATCCAAAATTTGGATCAAAATGTCGGAAATTGGACAAAAAAATCCAAAAACGGACATTTTGATCCAAAGGCTGATCCAGAACCCGCTCAGGGCAGGGGTTCTAGAAACGGCCATGTACCAAACAATAAAGAAAGATCTTTTAAAACAACAAAACAGCCCACCCCCCACCCTGTTATGAGGAATGAACAAGGAGAAGTTGGTACGACTTCACATCTACTCCAACGGATACAAGCAGCCGGAGTCAGATTAAACAAAACAATTCGGCAGGAGGTAGTGGAGTTAGAAAGTCAACTCGGTGCCGCCGCCGCCGCCCGTGCTGTGGAAAACGCGCTCAGTGCCCTCCAGGAGCAGCAGGAACGGGGGCGGGTACGGAATCCGGGGGGAATGTTGGTGGCAGGACTCAGGAACGGCTACACCGCAAATCAGGCGAAGCAGCAAGCGAGGAAGAAGGAACGGGGTAGTTCCCCACCCCTGCCCGACCTCCAAGCCGTTGAGTTAGCGATCGATAGAGCTTTACTCAGCCGCGATCGTGGCTTTGCCCTGGCCCGACTTCAGCAACTTTGGCTGGCTGGATGGCATGACCAGGTTGAGGAACTGTTGCAGTTGCGGCGGGATTGGGGCTTTGCGATTACGGAACCAGGAGGGGTGATCGATGCAGGAAGCTGACGTATTCAGCCACAAGTTTTACTTTGGCGACCTGGCGGTGACTCCGATCGGAGAGACGGGGGAAGTGGTGGGCATTTGGTTGAAGGAATGCCAGGACGGACAGGAACGCTGGCTGTATCGGCTGAAAGGATTAAGCCAGTGTGGTGCGTCCTGGTGGCAGGAATCCCAGTTAAAACGCCCTGGCGAGGTCAGAGATGGAACGAGTTAGTACCACTCTGGCAGGTTTCCAACTTGCCCTCTTACCCACCGTAGAAGCCTACTGGCTGGAGAATCCAGGGTTTACCCCAGAACAGGAAGTAGTACAAACGATTCGCAAAACGGTTCTACCACAGCAACATATTGAGGAGAGAAAAAGTTATACCCCAGAACAGAAGCAACGGAAGCGGGAGCAGGTGGGCTGGATTGAGGAACGCAGGGCAAATCCCAAACGCGATCAACCCACGACCTGTTACTACTTCTGCTGGTATGAGATGCAGGATGGCCAGCGCCGGAAGCTGAAAACTTATGTTCCACAGGGGCAGATGTCGCAGGTATGGGAAAGCGTCAAAGTCAACAAACGCCCTTACTACGAGACTTTGAAACTGATCCAGAAATCAGGCAGGCCCCACTGCACCGACACACCCAGGCTTTGACCTGTACCCACCCCCGCAGCTCCCCCGGCCTAGATGCCTGCTATTGCCCTGATTGCGGGAGGTCAATTAACCAGGGAACTAACGAGTACAACCAACTGATGAGGAAGGAACAATGTTTACGGGCGAATTAATGCGATGTGTAGAATGCCAGTTTGAACAACGCTCTAATGCCAGGATTGAGAGCGGCTGGCTGAAGGCAAGCTTAGATGGGGGGCAAACTGTTGGCTATATCTGCCCATCTTGTGCCGGGTTTCCATCTCCCAGGTGTGAGCAGTGCAATCGCTTTTATCACGAACGCTACAGGGAATGTCCCTGGTGTTGTCAGGGTAAAGGTTTTGGAGGCATCAAACCATGAAAATGAAACCTTGCGACTACTGCAACGGCACCGGGCATGATCCGCAAGAATTGGCACTGAAATGCTACATTTGCGACGGCACCGGGGAGATTCCCGATGAACCCGTTTCTCACTGCCAAGCCTGCGGGGAGCCGATTGAATTAGGGCTAGAGTGGTGCCAGCATCACCAACCCGCTGCGGACCTGTGGGAAACCTTGAATCGGGAGAGCCATGATAGTAGCCATGAATGAAGCAAAGGCCACAGTACGGTTCACCGTTGATCTGCCGCTGTCCCTGCACCAGGCGTTGACGGATCTGGCTCAGCAGCAGGGCAAGCGGAAAGCGGTACTGGTCAGATGGGCGATCGCTCAGTTGTCGCTGAAGGATGCGATCGGGGAGGAGGCACCGCTACAGGAGGAAACGAAGCGGTTCACCCTGGATATGGAACCCGGAGAGCATGAGACGTTTTCTATCCTGGCAATTCGGATGCGGCGGAAGAAGGCGGAGTTGGTCCGGTGGGCGATCGGGCGGTTGTTACGCAGCTAACCGGGGAAATCTCAACGGTAAAGCTGTTCTAACTTCCTGGCATCCTCCCGATGTTTGGCAACGAGTTCGGCTGGGGCCAGGACTTTTGCGGCATAAGCAAAGCGGTGTACCCAGCGGCTGAATTCGTTCAGCGATCGCGGCGGCAATTTTACTTCATAGTCCACATACTGGGATTGTCCGGAGCTATCTTTCGGGCCAGAGCGTACTTTTTGGCGATCGTGGCGACGGACACCCTCCAGAATGAAGGTCATGACTGGCGGGAAGAACCGCACTTTGAACGTTTCCAGTTTCAGGCGACCCTGCAATTCAGCCTGTTGTTCCTCTGGTTCTCCCAGGAATAATCCCCAGCCCTTGTCTAACAACTTGTGGGCCATCTGGAGCCGTTTTCGTTGGATCTGTAAGCCTCTTCCCTCTTCCGTTAAGAGTTTGCAATGGCTTTTGAACCGCTCCACCCGTTCAATGGCTAAATGGGCATTGTCACAATGTTCGTAGATCAGATACCAGGCGATATCGTGGTAAACCAATTGCAAAGGGTATACCTGGATGGGGCCAATTTGGCTTTTGTTGTAGGGGTTAACCCGTCGCGAGAGTTCTAAGGCTTGTCCTTGGGGAATCGCTTGTTCAACCCAATTTAGTTGATGAAATAGGCTATCCCGATTGGTGCCCAAAGCCATCATTTCTTGTGGATCGGTGTCACTAACGGGACGGTTAAGGTGCTGTCTGACGGGGTAAAACAGTTCCCCATTTAGCTCTAAGTCAAGTCCCCGTAAGCGTTGAGACAGGATGGCGTGAATTTGACGAACTTGCGGGTCGCCCTGATCGCGGGCTTGTGAAGCTAAAGCGCTGAAGGCGACCTGGAATTCTTCATGGTTCATGGCTCCGGTTCCGAGATAGTAGCCCCAACGATACATCCGCTGATCCAGGATGCCGTAGTGCCGTAGGGTTTCCAGGTCTTTTCTCAAGGTAGGCACAGCGGGATAATCAACTGGCAACTGAATGCCCTGCGATTGAGCGACGGCTTGCAGACGGGTTCTCACGGCTTGCAGGGCATCGTGGTGCTGGTTTGAGGAGGCAGTCTGGGGTTTGCCGGAGAGATGAGGCGGAGGTGAAGCGGGCTCTGGCTCTGGACAACCGACTCCGGGGTAGCGAACCAGGGTGGTGATCAAGAGCATTAAGCGATCGAAGGCAAGGGGATCGGTGTAGGGATGAGCAGTGGGTTTCTTAGCCATTGGGTGTAAGGGAGGAACACCTGAAAGGTCAACCTTAACAGGGGAGGACTCGGAGTTACAAGAGTAAAGGCAATACTGGATTGGGGTTGCAGAGAGGGCTTGAGGGGTTGGGTTGTAGGGGGTTGTTGGAGTAGAGGCAAGGGAGGGCAATATTTTCTTTTGGCTGATCTGGCAGTAGGGATCTCATATTTACCGAGAATCGTCAAGAGGAAAGAAAATATTAGCTCTGTTCTTTACAAGCTCTAGAAGCTTTGTTGAACAATGCTTAGAGAAGGCTAGATTAGGGAAGTAAGTATTATCTTTTTGTGGAATTGAATGAGGCAATCTTGTTAGGATGCTTGCTGACAAGGACAAGCAAGGCTTTTTCAGAAGCATCACTGGCTGGAAGGGCCTGTGGTAACTTTCCTCATCAATCACTCTTTGGCCCCAGCTACTGGACGTTCTATGCCAACCTATACTGCGATTAGCTTTGCCCCAGTGCAGGGGTTTATCGAAAAATCTCGCAAGCTCCGTGATTTGTACGGAGCGTCACTGATTTTGTCTTACTTGAGTCAAAAGATTGTTCAAGACTTTCATCATCCCCCTGAACTGGAAGTGATTTCACCTGGTTTGATTGGTGTTCAAAAAGGAATGCCCAATCGGATTTTGATTAAAGGCGATGTGGATCGCGATCGCGTCAAAAATAGTTTACTCAAGCACTGGCAGCATTTGCTAAAAGTCTGTCGTAAATGGGTAGAGCATTATGTGCCGATGGAGTACCACTGGTCGCAAACAACAGAACAAATTGGGCAGGAGAAAGGCGAGTGGGAACGCTGGGGCAGCCATACTTGGGAAGTGTTTTGGGGTAGAGGTGAGAATCCTCAAGCGGCAATGGAGGATTTGGAAACTCGCAAGCTGAAGCGAGATTGGACGGCGATCAACTGGATGGGAGAAAGCTCAAGCTTGAGCGGGACGGATGCGATCGCATGGACTCAATTGGGGCGGAGGTATAACAATGGAGAATATAAACCGGGGCGATCGCTCACAGAGAACGAAACCCAAGAGCTTGAACTATTTTATCGGCGCTTGTCTTGGCTGCTGGATCATCCAGAGCAACGCAAGGGTAAAGTTGATTCAATGTCAATCCAGGCATTGAAAGCATACGAAGCAGCAAAACCAGATGGCATTGGTCGGTATATTGCCATCAATGAGCGCCTCAGCATTCCAGAACTGGTAAAGCGGCTGATTACTTATGACCAGATTGATGAGCGTGAACCTGAAGATGGCAAGCTCAAAATCGAAAAGCTCAAGAACAAGCCAGACGATCCAGAGTTCAAGGATATCTACCGTGAAGCCGGGTATTGGACAGGTTGGTTTATGGGGGATGGCGACCAAATTGGCGATAAGCTGAAGCAGTTAGTGCAACGTCACCCAGATGACCTGGCAAAACAAGAACGCGATATCACCCAATTTTCTGAATTGATGCGCAATTGGGGAAAAGCCCTTGAAGGCAATCGTGAGCTATTTCCTCAAGGCAAAGGGCGCGTCATCTATGCGGGTGGAGATGACTTTTTGGGGGTGCTGTACAGTGAAGATCCCCAAATCGAAGGGGTAAACCCAGATCCCGTTAAACCGATTGAAGCATGGAACTGGTTGTGCAATTTGCCCAATCATTGGAAACAACTACAAACGGATTTGCACGAGCAGGTAGGGCTTGATTGTACCTACAGTGTGGGCTTTGTCTGGGCGGGGCATCAGGTACCGCAGCGGGATATTTTGCAGCATTGTCGAGAGGCGGAGAAGTTAGCTAAGAGTAAGGGGCGCGATCGTATCACTATTCGCGCAGTTTTCAACAGTGGTCAGTATGTACAGTGGACATGCCCTTGGGACTACTTGCATGTGTTACAGAACTACCGAGATCGTGATGGAAACACTTGGGGCAGTAAATACCTCAATTGGACTCACGTTTATAACGATTGGGAATATCTCAAGGCTCGTCATGCAATTGCACTTAAAGACAAAGAAAATGTGAACGAGTACATTGCTCTTGAACTATTTGACTTGTATTTCGGCGATCGCTCCCCCCGTACTGATGGTCTTAGGCCTGTGGGTCGTGATTACTTCAGTGAGGGCGACAACTGCAAGTACATCATCGGCGAGGAGTATTCTGCTAGCGCAATTATTCAATGGATCGATGGATTAGTGAAAGTAGGTTGGCAACTATGTTCAAATACATAATC
>JBBIQC010000178.1:0-8340 GCA_037442585.1 Oscillatoriales cyanobacterium bin_317 | reverse complement strand
CCGTCACCTGATTTTCGGGATCGGCCAATAAATCATCAGGATTCAGCGATCGCCGCAACAGATTCATCATGGCTTGCGATCGCGAAGCAGATACCGCGACTCCTCCCACAATGCTGTGCAGCAAGCGAGCCGTGGCGATCGTGGTGAGCATATTGCGATTCTCCATCAACTCGCCATAAAAAGCTCGCTCCCGTCCATAAGGGCCATCGCACCAGGTCTTCTGGCAGACATTGATGGTCTTCAATTCATCCCAGCCAAAGGACTGAAAATAGCGATTGACAATCTGACGCTGTTGTTTCCAGGCTGCAAAGGGGCCGGGAGCTAATTCAGGGCCGCTGGTGGTGCCAGTGACCACATCCACAATCAGCCCCGTTGCATCATTGCTGGAATCTACAATCATGTCCTGGATGGCCCGATCGAGTTCCACAGAAGGCTGTACCATGCCCCGTTCCAGCCACTCATGAATCGCTACCAGATAAAACAGCTTGACGACACTGGCCGGGTAAATCAATTCCACTCCCCGATAACTGAAGCCCCAGGGCGAGTAGTTCCAGAACTCTTCAGGATGCAGTGCTCCCCCGGTATTGATCGGAGCCGGAGGATCATACACCAGCCAGGTCAGCGCTAACTGATTCCGAGCTAACCCTGGAAATGCAGCCCAAATTTTCTCCAGAACGCGATCGCCCAATGTCTCCAGTTGCGGATCCTTATGAAAAAACATTTGCCTTCCAGGTTGGATTTTGGATTTTGGATTTTAGATTGTCCTTTGTCCTCTGTTCTTTGGCGGTTAATTGGCTCGTGCCGCCGGTTGACGAATGACCAAGATTTTTCACTAAAATCCCATTGCCTTTGCCACTGATTCCAGGGTTGGTTGAATGCCTTGCTTGAGAGGGTTGTTACAGTGTTGGATGGCAGCATCGGGGTCTTTCAAGCCATTGCCAGTAAGCACGCAAACGATCGTGGCTCCCGTGGGTACCTGATCTTTGACCTTTAACAATCCGGCGACTGAGGCGGCGCTGGCGGGTTCGCAGAAAATTCCTTCCTGGGAAGCCAGCAGTCGATAGGCGGCCAGAATTTCCTCATCGGTGACGGCGTTAAATTCCCCCTGACTGGCTTCTTTCACGGCGATCGCCCGTTCCCAGTTAGCGGGATTACCAATTCGAATGGCCGTGGCGAGAGTTTCTGGATGCTCAATGGCGTGACCACTAATCAGGGGTGCGGCTCCTGCGGCCTGGAATCCCATCATGCGGGGAAGTTTGGTACACCGTTGGGCTTGATGGTATTGACAGAAGCCCATCCAATAGGCGGTGATGTTGCCTGCATTGCCAACCGGAATACACAGCCAATCGGGAACATCGCCCAGAACATCAACAATTTCAAACGCCGCCGTCTTCTGTCCTTCCAGTCGGTAGGGATTGACAGAGTTGACCAGGGTAACGGGATAACTGGTGGACATCTCCCGGACAATCTTGAGGGCCTGGTCAAAGTTGCCCTGAATGGCCAGAACTTCGGCTCCATACACCAGTGCCTGAGCCAGTTTGCCCAAAGCCACATAGCCATCGGGGATCAGCACAAAGGCTCGTAACCCTCCCCGACGGGCATAGGCCGCCGCTGCTGCCGAGGTATTGCCCGTACTGGCACAGATGACTGCCGTAGCTCCCGCTTCCTTGGCCTTGGAAATGGCCATCGTCATCCCCCGGTCTTTGAAGCTGCCCGTAGGGTTGAGGCCATCATATTTCACCCAAACTTTCACCCCGCGACCAATCTGTTGCGCGATCGCAGGCACCGGAATCAACGGAGTATTGCCTTCCAGGAGCGTTATTACAGGAGTTTGCTCGGTGACGGGAAGCAAAGGCCGATACGTTTCAATGAGTCCCCGCCAGCCGCCAAGGGAAGAGGGAACTTCAGGGTGGGAGGAGGGGGAGGAAATTGGGGAACTGGCAGACAAACTTGAAGTCACAGGTTAAGGCGCGATCGCAATAAGGTGGACGTAGACTCTTAGTGTACCCCGATTTTTGAACCCTCCCAATGGTATCTTTTTGTAAAGTTTAGGTTAAGATATGCAGTGGTGTAGTGAGTACAAATAACTATTTGGTTGACATGGCAACTACCGATCGTTCTGCGAATTTGTCCGAACAGACTTCCGAGGTTAACCTACCAGCAGTAGATGAGGCTGAGGCTCGTCGTCGGGCGCGTTTAATGGAAGCCTTGAAAGCTCAATACCGGGCAGATCAGCAAGAAAAATTTTTGCACCTCCAGGCTGAAACCGATTCTCTACTGCAGCAACTGAAGGCGATTCAGCAACAAAAAGCAGCCCAGCGTGATCCGGTTCTGGTTTAAGAACCGTACAAGCTAATGTAGACCCGCTTGGATCCGGGATTTCCTCTTTTGGATTGCCAACGCTAAGGCCCAAGGAAGGTCAGCCAGGTTTTATACTTGGGCATGGGTTTTATCCGTGGTGCGGTATGCGATCTTTTTGGTCTGATCCTTATTTGTGGATTCACCTGGCTGGTTTGGCAAGTTTGCCCCTATGGTTGGAGCTTTGCTGGCTGGGGCTGGCGGCGGGAGATCCCGTCTTGCCCTTCTGGTTGGAATTATTATTGGTCGCTGCGATCGGCATTTTGCCCATCTTCTGGATGCAATGGCAGCGACCTTTTTATATTTTTAGTTTGATCGGGGTGGCCCTGAAGCCAGCCCAATTAACCGAGGATCAACGACGGCTGTTAACGCTATTTAAGTCCCAGCGAAACCGCTGGTTGGCAATCGCACCTGCCATCATCACCTTTTTCGCCCTGCGTCAGTTGTACTACCTGGCTCCGATCGCTAACCCTGTCACACCGTTTGCGGCGGAGGCTCGGTGGTTGGGGCTACTGGTCGCTGCGATCGCCTTTTTGGGAGTCAATCTATTTCTGCAGGTGCCAGTCAGCGTTTTCAGCGTCATGCTCACTGGAGAATCGACCTTTGCCGCAACAGTTCCCTATCCCCTGGAACCAATTCGCTCAGACTTTACAGTATTGGGGATTCCCGTCAATCAAATTCTGCCGCCCGTAATTGCCGCCCCCACACCTGAACCAGTGGCTGCAGAGGCCAGTCTGGGCGACACATCTACAGAACCCACTACAACAGAAGAGGATCAGGAGGTTGATCTCTGGGATGAGGAACCTGCGATCGCATCTGAAGCCAGTAGCGAGTCTGAACCCGTTGTCGATCTGGAGGAACCTGTCAGTTCTGAAGCAATGATCCACTCTGAACAGGTCACTGCGCTTGAGGACATTGCCAATGAACCCATAAGCCAGCCTGAAGCCATTGCCGATGGGGCAGAGTCTGTTCCTTCAGAAGCGATTGTCCAACCAGAGGATCTAACTCCGGTGGAGGCGATCGTCGATGCTGAAGCCCCTGCCGCTGCCGAAGTGGTGGTTGCTTCTGAAACTGAAACTATCAGCCATGCTGCAACTCCTATCCCATCTGAAGCCGTTGACAATTCTGCCGCGATCGCCGACTCTGAGGAACCTATCGATCCTGTAGACCCTTCCAGTTCTGCTCCGATCGCGGATTCTGAAGCATCGATTACCAGCGCATCTACTCCTGACTCCGAACCAAGTGCCGAGTCTGAAGCAACTACTGATTCCGAACCCATCACTGATTCCGCAGCAACCATTCACTCTGACGCGATCGCGGATACCACCGCATCTACCGATTCTGAAACCAGCACCGATGTAGAAACGCTGAACCCAGACATGGTAGCCGCAGCACCTACGGAATCCCCGGCACTGAACCCAGACCCGCTCCCGTCCACTCATCAAGATCCTGAAAATCCGAAGGAATGAAACCGCAACACTGCAGCCAGGGACACTTAAACTCCGTTGATAGCCGCTTTTGTCGGCTCTGTGGGGAATCGCTAACGGGGGGAAGCCCCCAGGCTGTAGCAGGACAGCTTCTGGGGTGGCGCTATCGCATCCTTTCCGAGTTGGCTCAGGGCGGATTTGGCCGTACTTATCTGGTGCAGGATACCCATCGCTTTGATGAACCCTGTGTCTTGAAGGAGTTTGCACCCCAGGTTCAGGGTCAGGAAGCGTTGCGCAAAGCCGAAGAACTGTTTGCCAGGGAAGCGGGAATTCTCTACCAGTTGCAGCATCCCCAAATCCCCGAATTTCGAGAATTATTCCGGGCAGGCTGGCAGGGACGAGAGCGATTGTTTCTGGTGCAGGATTTTGTGGACGGGCAGACCTATCAGGATCTGTTGCACGATCGCCAGCAGCAGGGCGCAACCTTTACGGAAGCGGAAGTGACAGAACTCCTGTTCCAGCTATTGCCTGTATTGGACTACATCCACAAAGCGGGTGTGATTCACCGGGATATTTCTCCAGATAACTTAATTCGGCGATCGGCAGATGGCTTGCCTGTCCTGATCGATTTTGGTGGCGTGAAGCAGGTTGCCGCCAGAGCCATTTCTGAAAGTTCTCCCCAGGCCAATGGTCGTATCGTTACCATGACTCGCATAGGCAAGCTGGGGTATGCGCCACCAGAACAACTAGAGCAGGGAACAGTTTCCCCCCATAGCGACCTCTATGCCCTGGCCGTAACCGTACTGGTGTTGCTGACGGGTAAGGAACCTCAAGACCTATTTTTTAGCAACGGCAGCCTGAATCGACGGGGATGGCAGCCAGCCGTTTCCCTCACCCCAACCCTGACGAAAGCGTTAGATCGGATGCTTGACCCGTATCCTGACAAACGGTATCAGTCGGCTCAAGAGGTGTTGCAGGCCCTGACCCAACCGGACGCAACCCAGGCGAAGTCTCCGCGATCGGCTCTGATGCCCAAAGTATCTGTTCTTGCTCCCATCCCAAATCTTGTTCAGTCAGCTACATCGATGGTCAAAACCATTGCCGTTGGCCGTTCTAGAGCAAAAACGCCAGCGGCTCAAGCCACTCCCCAACCGGCAGCCTCTGCTCAACCGCTGCCTTGGAGGGAACTTGCGACTCTGGTGAAATGGCTGATCGTGGGTGGCATGATTGCCGGTGGTTGGTGGGTTGGTGTGAAGTGGTTAGGGCCAGCGTTGAAAGACAAACTGCCCGAAATTACACATTCGATGAAACCGCCCCAGACGAATAACTTAAATCCCTTAACAGTTCCCACGCCCCAGGATCCGGCATTCTCGAAAGCGGAACAGGCGCGGAAGCAAAAACTGGCCCAACGCCTGCAAAAGCTGGGAGTTGCAGATAACTTCGTGATCGCGCTGGTGAATGAACTGTTTTACGCCAGACATCCCGAACTCAATGGACAAACATTGGGAACCGGAGCCGCTGATGAGAATTTGCGGGCCGAGTGGGATCAGATTGCGCTGCAAGTGGCCGATCGCCTGCAATCTCTGAAGCCCGCTGTGCGATCGCGGTTGGGGCAATACTCGGAAGCTGACCTGCGCGATCGACAGGCTGTGCTGGATCAACTGAATCTCAGCAGTCGGGCTGCGAATGATCTGACCGATGCTCAGTTTTTTTATCTGTTTCCGGAGCAGTCTCGCCAGGATAACTTGATCAACCACCCCCTGGGCCAGGTGTGGCAGGCGATCGCGGTGGAACAACTCAAATCCTTACAATCCGGTAAAGCGCTGGAGTCAGTAGAATTTGTCACTACTAACTTCAATCATCGGCTCAGTGGGACGCTCAAACCGGGAGAAGCCAAAGCATTCCTGGCTCGTTTTAGGGAGAATCAGTCATTACGCTTGCAACTCCAGGTTCCCGGTCAGTCCGTACGCCTGTCCCTGTATCCCCCCAACAGCAAGTCTCCTGCTTTGTTAGCAGACTCGCAGGAAACAACCTGGTCAGGCAAACTGAAGGAAACGGGGCTGTATGAAATTACCCTGGCTGCCGATACAACCCAGACTATTAGCTATGCGATCGACCTATCGGCCAGTGATGGCATGGCTTTTCCTTAAGGAACATCTGGATCTAAGAATTTTGCTTACTGGCCATGTTGCGCACAATCCAGTAACTCACTGAGAGGGCAAAAATGGTGACGGCCAGAGCAATTACGTCCATAGCCGTCTTTCTCTCTAAATCTAAAATAATAATCTTCCGGGCGACGGCAACCAGGGACGTGGCGATCACCAGTTCTACCTGAATCATATGCTTTTTTAGATAAGCAGAGATATTCTCCAGGATTTCCAGCGCGATCAGAACGTTTAAGAAGAGGCCGAAGATAGTAAACAGTCTGTTAACAAATGAGCCAGGCTCCGGAGCTAACCCTTCTGCCATCAGAAAGTCTCGGACAAGAAACACACCCAGGTCATAAATGGCAACCAGAATCACGATCAGCATCGCGATCGATAGCACTTTGGAAACGAGTACCTCAACATTCTTCAGGGAATGCAGAAAGTTCTCGTCCTGCCAGGCGTGTCTCAGGCGGTTCCACAGTTTTCGCAAGATGCACTTCTCTCCACAACAAGAGGCCGTTTCTGTGAGAATACTAGATTGACTGCAGCATCCGCAATTGTGTGGACAACTTCTAACAAATGAGTCGCCCAGATGGAAACGCCTCACACGACTCTTGCTCTCTTTGCCGTCTCTGACCAGGATTTGCTGTTGAGCAAAGTCAACATCCTTAACTCACAAGCGCAACCCTTCGATCAAGCGAAGCCCCCTCCCGTAAAGTAGCTTCACGACCAGTTGATAAATACCGTCACACTGCTGGATCACGGCGATCGCCTCCTGTATAGGACTCTTCTGTTCGATAGGAATAATGTTTCAGACGGATGGCATCACTAAGGACGCTTACAAAAATAAGATGAGCAGCTAAGCAACCTTACGTGGCACAATTCGATAATTCCATTCTCCATGAAATCGGCAGCGCTCAATCCGAATGGCATTGAACTGTTCATCGCTGACTTGAATGCCTGTGGGATAGAGATTGTCATCCAGCTGAGCATGAACCTCTAACCCCGTTTGTGTGGTCGTGTTGCTAATCAAATTCACGACTGTCTCCAAACTGGTCAATGGTTGTCCTCGCCAGTTGGTTGTAATGTGGCAGAACAGGCGATGTTCAATCTTATTCCACTTACTGGTTCCGGGTGGGAAATGGCAGATATGAAGCGTCAAACCCGTTTCATCGGCAAATTCTTGCAGTTTGAGCTTCCACAAACGGTTGCGGTAACCATTACTCCCCCCACAGTCTGCGGTAATTAACAAATGCCTGCTGCGTCGATACTGGGCAGTTCCCAGTTGCGGCCACCAGCGGCGAATCGATTCAACCGCAAACTCTGCGGTGTCATGGTCAATGCCAACGTTTACCCACCCCTGGTTTTGGGTCAGGCAATGTGTTGAAATTGAGCATCGCGGTCTGGGTGTTGCTTACCTTCAAGAGTTTTACGATTGCTCTGCAAACTGTAGCCCATCTCAACCAACAGTGCGTACACCGTCATCGCACAAATGGTATATCCCTGTTCCTGCAAAGCATCCGCCAGTTGATTGACACTCTTACACGTCCAGCGCAAAGGGCATTCAGGTTCTCCTCGACTGGTGGGTTCGACGAGACCATCCAATGCTTCTAGAATCAACGGCTCTCGCTCTTCCACTCGTTTTCGCCCACCACCACCATGACGAATTTGCTCAGCAGGCAGGTCTGTTGTGTCACCCCTGAGTTTCTTGAGTCCGGCACGAATCGTATTCTGACTCAGCCCGGTCGCTCGGTGCAGGGCGATAATGCCACCATAACCCAGAGCCGCTGCTTCGCTAGCTGCCCACAACGACGACTGTGCTCATTCAAAAAGGGACTCAGATGGTTATACTTGGTCTCAATCTGCTTGACAACAGAATCAGGAATCATTGAGCGGCCTGAACATTACTCCAGTTCCTGCATAATGGCTTCTTTAGCCATGCCACCTGCCAGGGAGCCAAGCACAATAGAAATAGGAACACGGGTGCCTGTAATGACGGGTGTGCCGTGGTGGATATCTGGGTCTACGTTAATGTGGGGTGCAATTTCCATAGGTTTACTTCTATTTAGAAGATTAAGGGATTTGGGTTAAGAAACCATCTATGGTTCGTTTGATTTTTCCAGGTCGGCTTTTTTGAGAAATTTGGGAGTTAGATGACCTGGGAGGTTTTCCAGAGCGATCGCATTACAGCCCAACCTATACGTCATCTCATACCCCTTGCTGTCTGTGCCTCGGCCTCCCAGTCCATCATAAAAACCGATCGCAAATTGGATGGCAGCGCGATCGCCAACGGCTGACCCACTTCCTAAGCACCAATTCCAGGGTCAGCGCTCATAGTGTCCAGGTAGGTGATGAACGCTTTGGCCCAGATGCTTTCTTCTAAATAGTGTTTGGCGATCTCAGCCAGG
>JBBIQC010000177.1:0-8341 GCA_037442585.1 Oscillatoriales cyanobacterium bin_317 | reverse complement strand
TTGCGATAGCATTGGCTGGTTTCAGTCCCACTCCTATCGCACTTACCAGCCATACTCCACACCACAATCCCAACTGCATAAGTTTTTGATTGAAACGACACAACAAGATGCTACTCTTTCACCACCCCTTTGAATTGGGTTTTACAGAATCCTTGCGTTGGCGCTGCTATGGCTCTGCAAAAGTACCCTACTTCACAACTAACTCGCCGCCGGAAAAATTTATGGTTTGAGCGGACGATGGCGATCGTGGCCGTCGCCAACCTGGGTCTGGTCGTGTTTGACCTCACCTATGTGTCCTGGCGCAACTTCTGGTTACAGGGCAATATTCCGATTCCCTTTACCACTGCCACAATTCATGTGCCAATGCCACAAGTGACCTGCCGCGATCGTTCTGTTCCCCGTGATCAACCGCCTCAATATGTCCGCGAATCCGTCATTACCTGCCTGTATGACCCCGTGAAGGGGATTGAATTTCATCGAGACACGCGGGATTACTTGAAAACTGTGAACCAACTGGAACAGCAGATCAACCAGAAGGGACTGGAGAACGGATTGAACTCGCCAGAGATACAGGCTACCCTGGCAAGCTTGCGGCAACAAAGTAACGACATGATTGTCACCAATCCCTTTGCCGGAGCTAACAAAAGCGGTACTTTAGAGCAAATTAAAAATCGGATGCGGCAGCAGGTGAGACAGCGAGTGAAGGCCAATCTTACCTCTAGAGAGTCCTTCAACATTTTTTGGAGTACGGATAACGCTCAGTACCCCAATTACCTTTCTCCGACCACCTGGAACTCAGAAATTAGCTGGTTCAATACCACCATTCGGCCTTTAATTGAAACCAATTATTACCGGACGATCGGTGAAGACGGCCAACCCACAAACTATTTCTGGGTGCTGGATGCTCCGTTCGTGATCCTATTTCTGCTGGAATTTTTGACTCGTACTTTTTATATCAGCCGTCGGTACACCAGTCTTACCTGGTTAGATGCTGCCGTCTGGCGCTGGTACGACATCCCCTTATTCATTCCGTTTAGCCTGTTCTGGCCTGCTCTGGCCTTAACCCGCGTCATCCCAACCGTTGTTCGTTTGCATCAAGCTGGAATTATTGATCTGAATGCGATCGCCGTACGGGTGCGACAGGGGTTCGTGGCCGCGATCGCTGAAGAAATCTCAGAAGTCGTCGTGATTCAAGTCGTTAACCAGATCCAGGCATCCATTCGTGCCGGAGAGTTCTCTAGCTTCCTGCAAAAAACCACCTCCCGTCGCTACGTGGATCTCAATAATGTGAACGAGATTGAAGCGATCTCCCAGCATTTCATCCAGATTCTCACCTATCAGGTGTTTCCCAAAGTGCAACCCGATTTAGAAGCGCTGTTACGGCAAGCCATTAACAGTGTGCTGGGACAGTCTCCCGCCTATCGAGGATTACAATCCCTTCCCGGCATTGGCGCTGTACCTGCCCAACTGACCGAACGCCTGGTTACAGACCTGACGCAACTCGTCTATAACTCCTTCAAAGCCATTCTGGAAGATCCCAAAACCACTCAACTCACCACCCAACTGGTGCAGAATGTCACCAGTACTTTTCTCACAGAAGCCCAACAGCAACAAAATTTGCAGGAACTTCAGATCCTGCTCGCCGACCTGCTGGAAGAAATCAAAATCAACTACGTACAGCGCCTGTCCGCCGAAGATACTCGCCAGTTGCTGGATCAAACCCGGCAGTTACAGCAATTGGCAAAGAAGCGGTGAGGAGAGTGAGAACGGTGAGGGAGGTGGGAAGGATAAGGAAGATGAGGAAGGTGAAGCAATAACTCCCTTCTCTTCCCCATCTCCCCTATCTCCCCTACCCCTCTTCCTATTCCCTACTCACGCAGCGAAATCCCGCAAAAATCTCTCGTACAGGGGGATGATACCAGTTACGGAAGGTGGGACGGAGTGCCCAGCGTCGAGTGGCCCAACTGCCTCCCCGCAGCACCCGATGCTGTCCGTCAAAATACGCCTGGGAGTAGCCGCGATAGGGGTAGGCCGTAAAACCGGGATAGCCCGCAAACCAGGAATCGGTCCATTCCCACACCTGGCCTAACATATTGTCGGCATTCCAGTGGGTGGCCTTTTCCCACTCGGCTTCGGTCGGCAACCGTTTACCCACAAAACGGGCGTAGGCATCCGCTTCGTACCAATTCACTCCACAAACGGGCTGATCATCCAATGCCACTCCCTCTTGCCAGTACAGCGGTTGATCAACGGGATGAGCTTGCAACCATTGCCAACCTTCCGCTGACCACCACTCCGGGTTTTGATAGCCGCCTGCTGCCATAAACATCCGATATTGCTGGCAGGTAACCGGGTAGCGATCGATCCAGTAAGTCGCCAAATCAACTTGATGCACCGGACGTTCGTTGTCCAGAGCCTCGATCGCATCGCTTCCCATGACGAAGGAGCCAGCGGGAATTTGCAGTATAGAGGAGTCAGGATTTTGGATTTTGGATTTTGGATTTTGGATTTTCTCGTACCTCGCGCCTCGCGTCTGGGTATCGAATTTTGAATTTTGAATTTTGAATTTTGAATTTTGAATTATTGTCGCCTTGTGTCCTTTGATTAATTCCAGGACGATCGCAATGGTTTCACCGTGCTGGCTTTCGTGCTGCAGGAGCCAGCGCCAGAGGCGTTCCTGTTCGTCTAGGGGGGCGACTTCCAGGTAATCAAAGACTTGGGAGCGGACGGTTTCTAAGTAAGTCTGGACTTCAGAGAGGGTGGGGAGGTGGACGCGATCGCACTTCGGCAAGCCATCGGCGGCAAACAAACGGCGGTATTCCACAGACTGGGGTGGATAGCCAGCAAAATGCTCCAGCAACCAGAGGTACTCCGTATAAGCAATGTGACCCAGATGCCAGCCAACCGGACTGAAATCTGGATGAGCCTGACGGCAAAAAGTATCGTAGTCCATACCCTCAAACAGGCTCAGGGTGGATTGACGGCACTCCTCCATCCAGGTTTTGAGTTGCTGTCTGAAGTGAAGAGTTGAGAGTTGAGAGTTAAGAGTTGGCGAATTAAATTCCTGGCTTTTCACCTGCACCTTCCTTTTAAGTTAAGAGTTGAGAGTTAAGAGTGAGCAGTTTTAAGTTTTGAGTTAGTTGCCCTTCCCTCCCCTCTTTCCCCAATCCCTCATCCCCATCTCCTACAATGCCTCCACCCGTACCTCCAGATCGCGGCCAACGGTCAGAAGGCTGGCATCCGGAAAGGGAACCCAATTGCTTTCAAACAAAGGCTCTGAGGCAATCAGTACGGCATCTGGCATCAGGACATCATCTCGTAGCCAGTAAAGGCTAGGGGTCGGAGGACGGCTGGCAAATCGGGAGGCGACCAGTTGCTGCCCATCGCTGAGAATCACGTTGGCGGAAAACCCTGTTCCGTATTGCCGCCCTAACTTAGACAGGATCGATAACGCCCGACGCAAAGCCTCTGTCAACGACACCGTAGGAGCCGCTTCCAGTTCATGCAGGATCAACGCAAAGATATGTTCTGAATCGGTGTTTCCCTGAATCGCCTGATAGGTCGCATCACTGAGCCGCTCCCGGATGGGACGATACAGGGTTTGTCGGAAATTGGCAATAAAGCCATTGTGGATGCCCAAAATGGCACGATGCTGAAACGGCTGGCAATTGGACAAATCCGTGGGAATGCCGGGAGTGGCACTGCGAACATTGGCAAGCATGCAACAGGATTCCACATAGCGGCTGAGGCTGGCTAGATTGGCATCATTCCAGACGGGCAGCGTATTTTTGTAGGTAAAGGGTTCGCTGTCTGGCCGCTGCAAGTGATACCAGCCTACTCCAAAGCCATCTGCATTCAGCAGGCCGGAGGTCATTTCCTTCGGCTGATAACTTTGCACAATCAGAGAATGTTCGGGTTTGTACAGCAGGCGATCGAGTTGCATCGGAGCGCCCAGATAGCCAAGAATTCGGCACATGCAGGTTTATTCAATAGGCGGTTTACCTCCCAAATCTTGACACAGATTTCTGAGGATGACCTGAGACCCAAGGTTGAAGTGATCGGCCTCTCTCTTGCTAGACTGGATTCACCACGTTGTTGAGAAGTTCAACCTACTTTTATGCAAAAACGTCCTACTTTCGATAGCGCTCAACTGATGCGACGAGCAGATGAGTTAATTTCCGCCGCTTCCAACCGCTATCGGATCACCGTACAGGTAGCCAATCGTGCCAAGCGCCGTCGCTTTGAAGACTTTGACAACAACGATGACTCCTCTATGAAGCCAGTCATGCGGGCCATTATTGAAATGTCTGACGAACTGACCCAGCCCGAAATCATCGGCGAGTAGAGGCGAAGCGTTCGGCAGAAGATTTTGGCTTAATTTTAGAGGTGAACATCCGAACACATCGCCCCTAGAGGCGGAATTATCATTGCTTAATTTAATGCGTAATTTGAAAAACAAAAAGCAATGAAGGGGATTTTGGGGAGAATACCTATCAAGCGCTGCCTGTTGGCCCTGGTGCTGGCAGGCGGTATTGTCGTTGGCATGGAAGTGCTGACCGAGGTAGTCACTGGGGGGTATGTGGCGATCGCGCAAATTATTCGTTCCGATGATGCCTGGAAGAAGGTCTACGAGCAACTTCCAGACTTTCCCAAGGAGAACCAATACACTAATAAAGAAACCAAAAAAGTTGCGGAAGACGATACCCTGGTTGGCCGCCTGATCCGCTATCATCTCTATGTGAAAGGGCGCATTCCATTTTATCGGCTGGATTGGAAACTCACCTTGGCTGATTACCTGGAAATCTACGGGCGCATGGATGAGAATAATTATCCCAGTGGTAACAAACTCAACAAAAACCCATTAGCAGGCGACATCGCTGCCATTCAAAAACTCAACCTGGCTCAGCGCAACGCCCTGGTGCAAGCCTTAGTCAACGCTTTCGCCACTCAACTCCCACGTAAGTAAGTTATGAGTTTTAAGTTCTAAATTCTCAGCTTGGCCTGAACTTAAAACTTAAAACTTAAAACTTAAAACTTTTAATTCTCCTCCCATGTCCCGTTTCCTCAAATCTGGCCCCGGTTGGCGTATTGGCTATGATCCAGAAGCCGTGGAATTTCAGGGGTTAGTGGGCACGGATGACTGGGCCCTGGAATTGACAGGGACGGAACTGAACGACTTTTGTCGATTGCTGGGACAATTGGTGGACACCATGAAACAGATGGCCACCGAATTGATGGATGAGGAAGCGATCGCCTGTGAGGTTGAAAGCGATCGCCTCTGGCTGGAAGCGGAAGGGTATCCCCAGGCTTTTACCCTGCGCTTGATGGTGCTGCAGGGCCGCCGCGCAGAAGGTTGTTGGCCTGCCCAGGTTGTGAATGATTTATTTCAGGCCACCTGCTCGTTGCAAGTCTTTTAACAACCTTAATTATTGCTATCCGTTAAGAAATATTTAATTTTAAAGAGGAATATCAGGTAATATCAGCAGTTTTGGTATGACCATCAGCCCTAAAGTATAAAGTAAATATTAAGAGAGCGAACCGTAGAGACGCATAGTTATGGATTCCTCAACCCTTCGCCGTATCTGGACTTTAGTAGAAGCCACTCAGACCAGTGAACTTCTCCATCTGAGCGATGCAGAGCTAGTGCAACAGTTGCTGCTGCGCCTGGATGAAGGAATTCCCCTCACAAACTCGCAAATTGAGACGGTCAGTGAATATGTCCACAATAGAATTACCCTAATTCGGGATCTGGCTAATTCTCGCCAAACAGAAAGAATCAACCGATAATTTGTACTACAGCAGGTGCCAATATCCATCTGGAAGCAAATCCCCATGCTTTTCCCTTACTGGCTCTACGAAGATAATTTTTTTATTTAAAACTACACCCAGTTCATCCTATGCAGTTAATTCCAAAACCCGAGCGGCCTGATGCTTCTGCTGGCAGGCCATCGCATCCCAGCAAATCAGTAGAGCCTTCGATGTTAGGGTTTGGTGAATCCCCTACCTATGCACCATCGCCTTGCGGGATGGAAGAATCTGCTCACGATCGGGTGGTTGTGTTTATTGACGGCTCCAACCTGTTTTATGCCGCACTCAATCTAGGCATCGAAATTGACTACACCAAATTACTTCAGTGTCTGGTGCGGAATCGCAAACTGGTGCGTTCCTACTTCTACACTGGAGTCGATCGCACCAATGAAAAACAACATGGCTTTTTGCTGTGGATGAGCCGAAATGGCTACCGGGTAGTCTCCAAAGAGTTGTTGCAAATGCCGGACGGCTCTAAAAAAGCCAATCTGGATGTGGAAATTGCTGTGGATATGTTAGCAATGGCAGGCATTTACGACACCGCAGTCCTGGTCAGTGGCGATGGCGATTTGGCCTATGCCGCGAATGCGGTTGCCTACAAAGGAGTTCAGGTCGAAGTCGTCAGCTTACAGTCCATGACCAGTGACTGTCTGCTGCAAGTCGCCGATCGCTACACTGACCTGGCCAGCATCCAACGGGCGATCGCCAAGTCCTAATTTTTCAGGAGCGATCGAACAAATTGGAAGTCTGCATTTACGAGCGGCGCAATGTGTTATATTGATTGAGCTAACGGGGCGTAGCGCAGCTTGGTAGCGCACTACTTTGGGGTAGTAGGGGTCGTGGGTTCAAATCCCGCCGCTCCGATTGGTGAAAACCGCTCGTAATGGGCGGTTTTGAGGTTTTAAAGAGCAGTGGTCATAGATGAGCCATTGTCAATAAGCTCTGTCAAATTTGGTCAACTTTAGCCAAATTCAGTCAGGGATTGTGATTCAAATGTGATCCAGGATCTCAATGTGATCACAATGCTCAAACCCAAGGCTCAAAGAGGAACTGTGACCGTTCACAGTGTTAAAGGACGGCTCCGACTGATCTGGTCGTTCTGTGGGAAGCGATATTTTTTCGCGTTGGAGTTGCCGGACAATAAGGCAAATCGGGCGATCGCGGAACTGAAGGCGAAGCAGATTGAGCGGGATATTGTAAATGATTTGTTTGACCCAACGTTGGAGAAGTATCGGGCAGCTTATCAACGGCGGGTGGATGGAACTCCTGCGACTGCGGTTTTTGAGCAGTACATTGCGTATAAGGCTAAGACGCTGAGAAAGCGATCGCTGGAGAAGTACACGTTTACGCTGAGCCATCTGCGGCAGTTTTTCAAGGATGAGGTGGCGACGGAGGGAAAGTGTGAGCAGTTTAAGGAATGGCTGGCAAATCGGATGGAGCCGATTACGTTGAAACAGCGCATCAGTTTCCTGAAGTCGGCGTGGGCCTGGGCGATGGAAAAGAAGCTGGTGAGTGAGAATCCCTGGCTGGAGCCATTGCGTCAGGTGAAGGTGCCGCCAAAGCAGCGACCGAAGCCGTTTACAGCCGAGGAACGACAAAAGATTTTGGTAGCGTTCCGGCAAAATCACTATTACAGCTACTATGCCGATTTTGTAGAATTCCTGCTGGCTGCGGGTTGTAGACCGGGTGAAGCGTGTGCGTTGAAGTGGAAACACGTTACCGATGATTGTGGATTGGTGTGGATTGGAGAAGCCTATAGTCGCGGGGAACTGGCACCGACTAAAACCTATGAGCAACGGTTTCTACGTCTTACTTCCCGGTTGCAGGATTTGTTAAAGTCGCGGCGATCGCCGGATGCCAAGCCTGATGATCTGGTGTTTCCTGCGGCCAAGGGTGGTTATATTGACGACCACAATTTTAGAAACCGGGCGTGGAAGTCAGTCCTGGAGAAACTGGGGATTGATTATCGGAAGCCCTATACAATGCGGCATACTTTCACGTCTGGGGCACTGGAAACGGGGCTGTCGCCTGCGGTGGTGGCGAGTCTAACAGGACATACGGTGGAAACGCTGTACCGACACTATGCGGGAAACATCCGGGGATTGGTGGATCTGCCGGAACTGTAGGGAATTAGGGATTAGGAATTAACGCAGTGTGCAACCCTTTTCCAGTGTTTTCTCTATCAAGAGACTAAGTTGGCAAACTGCAAGGGATTGGGCTGAGCACGATTGAGCCAACGGCACACCGTATGGGCTAATAGTTTGCGGTTGAGCCGACTGCACAAATGCCACAGGTCACGGGCCCAAACCTGCTCCATGTGGAATCGTCCAGCTAATTGACCAATGACAGTTTCCACCAACCGCCGCACCCGTTTCATCAGCCTCAGCCACCACGATGGCCGAGGGTCTTTCATATTGCCTCGCAGTTGGGTCTGTAAATCAATACATTCTTGCAATAAGTCGGCTTTGAGTTCGGCTTGAGGTAGTCCTTTTTAGTAAAGGATGAGGAAAAAGCAGCGCGCTCTTAACAACTT
>JBBIQC010000176.1:0-8366 GCA_037442585.1 Oscillatoriales cyanobacterium bin_317 | reverse complement strand
GAACAAATTGCCCATTAATCCCCTTGACTTCGTCGGACTCAGGGCATATTGTTAGTGGGTGAAATCCGGGCCTACCAGTTAGAAAAGCGATATTTGCATCGGTCGGGGGCGATCGTCTGGGGCCGATTAAGTGGTTCTGTGGTTCGCGATGCTCAAGGTCAGTTGCTCTACTTCGTGGTCCAGATTGAAGATATTACGGAAGCTCAGCAAGCCGAGATCGCGTTGCGGGAAAGCGAAAAGCGATCGCAACTATTCGCAGAAGTGACCCTGAAAATTCGCCAATCTCTACAACTGGAAGATATCCTGCAAACGACAGTGACCGAAGTTCAGCAATTTCTCCAGGCCGATCGCGTTGTACTTTTTCAACTTGCGCCTGATGGTTGTGGAGTCGTGGTACAAGAAGCGCTGGTGCCCGATTATCAACCAACCCTGGGGCGAAGTTTTGATGATCCCTGCTTTCAAGAAGGCTATCTGCACCAGTATCAGCAGGGACGAATTGCCACGATCGCCGACATCCAACAGTATCAAGGAGAATCCTGCTACATCGAATTTCTACAACAACTCCAGGTAAGAGCCAATCTGGTTGTTCCCATTTTCATTCGAGAGCAACTTTGGGGTCTACTGATTGCTCACCAGCGGCAGGCGCGTTCCTGGGCAGAATTTGAAATTGACCTGTTGCGGCAACTCGCGAATCAGATTGGCATTGCTCTCGCTCAAGCTCAATTACTCAGTCAGGAAATTCAGCAGCGGGAGGAATTGGCTCGTTCTCAGGAAGCCCTGCAAAATCTCAGTGCCGCCCTGGAAAGTGCGGTCGAAGGCATTGCTCAGTTCGATCGCGAGGGCCGTTACATTCATGTCAATCCGGCCTATGCTGCGATGGTGGGCTATACCCCGGAAGAAATGATTGGCAAGGATTGGCAGCGAACGGTGCATCCCGATGACCTGGAAACAATGATGGCTGCCTATCAACGGATGTTAGTGGACGGCAAAGTAGAGGTGGAAGCCAGAGGAATTCGCAAAGATGGCACGATTTTTGACCAGCAATTGTTCATGATCACAGCCTACAACCAGCAACAGGAGTTCATTGGCCACTACTGCTTTATGAAAGACGTGAGCGATCGTCGTGAAGTAGAGCGGCTCAAAGATGAATTCATCTCCATCGTCAGCCACGAACTCCGCACCCCCCTGACCTCGATTTCTGGCGCCCTGGATCTACTGGCGCATGGTGTATTACAGTCCAAACCGGAGCAGGCCCAGCGCATGCTCAATATTGCCGCCAATAACGCCGATCGCCTGGTGCGCTTGATCAACGACATCCTCGACATCGAACGCATCGAGTCCGGCAAAGCTACCATGACCCTGAAAGTTTGTGATGCCGCCGATCTCATGCATCAATCCGTAGAAGCCATGCAAGACCTGGCCGATCGGGCCGGAATTACCTTGTCTGCTGCTCCCTTCTCTGTTCCTGTCTGGGCCGACTGCGATCGCATCATCCAGGTCTTCACCAACCTGATCAGTAATGCCATTAAGTTTTCTGAAGCGGGCAGTACGGTCTGGCTGAAGGCGGAGTTGGCGATCGGGGATCGGGGATTGGGGATTGGGGATCAGGGATCAGGGATCAGGGAAGTGGATGAGGCCATGAGTGGGAGCATGGGAGCGCGGACAAAACAATCTCAACCTATTCACTCCTCCCCCTATCTGCCCATCTCATCATCTCCCCATCCTCCCTATCTCCTCTTCTCTGTCACTGACCAGGGGCGCGGCATTCCTGCCGACAAGCTGGAATCCATCTTCGAGCGGTTTCAACAGGTGGATGCTTCCGACTCGCGGCAAAAAGGCGGAACCGGCTTAGGGTTGGCCATTTGCCGCTCGATCGTGCAACTGCATCATGGTCGTATCTGGGTCGAAAGTTCACCTGGAAGGGGTAGTACCTTCTTCTTTACCCTGCCGCTTGCCCCAGCAGACAACCAGGTTGATGCAGCAGCCAATTCCGAACTGGCTTTTACCCGTTCCGTCCCTCGCCCCTCGCCCCTCGCACCCCTGGTCTTGGTGTGTGATGACGATGCTTCTGTGCGGATGGTGGTGACGGCTCTATTAGAACAACAGGGATATCGGGTGGTGACGGCGGCATCCGGACAGGCGGCGATCGCCCAGGCCAACCATGCGGTACCGGATGTGATTTTGCTGAACTTGATGATGCCGGATATGAATGGGTGGGAAACACTGGCCGTCCTGAAGCAGCACCCCAACACCCAAAGCATTCCTGTAATTATTCTGAGTGGGTTGTTTCCAGATAGCCAAAATCTCCCTGCAGAAATTAGTGACTGGGTGGTTAAACCTCCCAATCAGCGGCGACTCGTACAAGCGCTAGAACAGGCTTTAGCCAAGCAGCCCCAGGTTATTAAAGTTCTGGTGATTGAGGACGATCGCGACCTGGCCCAGATTTTGCTGGCCTTGTTTTCCCGGCATGGCATTCCAGCCTTTTATGCCGCCACAGGGGAAGAAGCTCTGCGGCTCAGTCCCCAGGTGCTGCCTGATCTGGTCTTGCTGGATCTGGGGTTGCCTGGAACTGATGGGTTTGCGGTTGTCGATTGGTTACGTCACCATAATCGCTTGTGTCAGGTGCCCCTGGTGGTTTACACGGCTCAGGATCTGAATCAACACGATCGCGATCGGCTGAAGCTGGGAGATACTCTGTTCTTCACCAAGGGGCGCATCTCCCCGCAGGAATTTGAACGCCGAATGGTAGACTTGCTCAACCGGATCACCGCAGCAGGGGACAGGTCGGGTTGTGACTAAACGAATTCTGATCATTGATGATGACCCAGACATTCTTGCCGTGGCTCAACTGGCGTTGGAAACGGTAGGAGGATGGGACGTGATCACAGCCTTTTCTGGCAAGGAAGGCATTGATCTGGCCAGGGAGGAACGCCCAGATGCGATTTTACTGGATGTGATGATGCCTGAAATGGACGGCATTGCCACCTTGCGGGTGCTGCAATCCGGGTCTGAAACCAATGCCATTCCTGTAATTCTCATGACAGCCAAGGTGCAACCTGCGGATCAGCAACGCTTTGCCAACTTGGGAGTAATAGCCACGATCGTCAAACCCTTCAAAGCGATGCAACTATCTGCCCAGATCTCTGAATTATTGGGATGGCAATCTTAACATTTGCTGTCTCCACAAAGTCTCCATGTTTACCAGCTATCTTTGAGATCAAGCTAAAGCAACTCTATCTAAAGGGGGATTGACGGAATCTGCACACAATCTCCACGTTCCCCAGCTATCCTGGAAATCACACTCTAGATAGACGATAGAAATCTCTTTTAATGCGTTGCCCACGATATAACGCGTTCTGTCCGTACTCATAGATACTTAAATTAAGGGCAAAGCATTCAACTTTAGCTGTACAGGCGTTTTTGTAAGTTCTTCCCTAACCATGAACCATGCTTCCCTGAACCACCGAGGTTCTTCTGTCCTACAACCGATTCAGCACTGGCTCGAATCTATTGAAGTTCGCAATTCCAGAATGGCGCGATTACTGTGCAAGCTGATCCCAGCCCGTTGTCCGTTTGAACGCAAAATCACTCTGTTTAACCATACTGTTCTCTACATTCCCCCTTTGTGCAAACTCAATCCTTTCTATGACCAACTGGTAGAACTGCGCTTTAAGTCGCTGATGTACCTGGCGGATCAGTGTGGAGAGGACATAACGATCTATTGCTAATACCTGTGTTAATACCTGAGGAATTGACCATGCTTACTAAACTTTCAAAAGAAACCCCTGGTTTGCCAGGAAGACCTGAGCTTCCCTCACAGCCCCAGGATTTAATAAACACTTATAACCACGTTGACCACCGAGAAATGCCAACCTCTGCCCTAAGATCCCACGATCGCGGTCGGATTGCCATTTTTGTCGATGGATCCAATCTGTTTTATGCCGCTATGCAACTGGGCATTGAAATTGATTACACCAAGTTGCTGTGTTATCTCACTCAGGATAGCCAACTGTTACGAGCCTTCTTCTACACCGGGATCGATCGCGTCAATGATAAACAACAGGGCTTTCTCCTGTGGATGCGGCGGAACGGTTATCGAGTCGTTACCAAAGATCTGGTGCAACTCCCCGATGGCTCGAAAAAGGCCAACCTGGATGTGGAAATTGCGGTGGATATGATGACGCTGGCCGACCACTACGATACGGCAGTATTAGTCAGTGGGGATGGGGATCTGGCCTATGCCGTGAATGCCGTATCCTACCGGGGGGCACGGATTGAAGTGGTGAGTTTGCGATCGATGACCAGCGATAGTCTGATTAACGTGGCTGACCAATATACCGATGTGGCTGACCTGAAGCCTTATATTCAAAAGGTCTCCCGCACCAACTACACCTATCACCCCCTCTAAAGTTGCGAAACTACTCAAGATAGAATCGCTGAAAAGGCTCCTCCAAAACGGATGAAAGTAGAACTGAAACATATCTCCAAATCCTTTGGCCCGGTACAGGCTAATGAGGATGTGTCTCTACTGGTGCAGGCGGGAATGATTCATGGACTGCTGGGAGAAAACGGGGCGGGCAAAAGTACGCTGGTGAAGGTGCTGAGTGGGTTTCTTTCCCGCGATCGGGGCGAGGTGTTGCTGGATGGGCAGCCTGTAGAAATTCGCACGCCTGCCGATGCGATCCGGGTGGGAGTCGGCATGCTGCACCAGGATCCGCTGGATTTCCCGCCTTTATCGGTGCTGGACAACTTTATGGCAGGGCGACCCGGTGGCTTTTTCTTCAACCGTCAAAAAGCGATTCAGGAATTTAAGCAACTGTCGTTCCAGTTCAACTTTAATCTGGACATTCATCGCAAAGTTAGTGAGTTGACCGTTGGCGAACGGCAGCAGTTAGAAATTCTCCGGGTGCTGTCTCTGGGGGTGCAAACGCTGATTCTGGATGAACCCACCACCGGAATTTCTGCCTCACAAAAAACGGCTCTGTTTGCAGCCATGAAGCAATTAGCGGCTGAGGGTAAATCGATTATTTTTGTCTCCCATAAATTGGAAGACGTAGAGGAATTGTGCAACGAGGTGACGGTGCTGCGGCAGGGAAAGGTGATGGGCAACCTGCCGATTCCGGTTCCCGACAGTCAACTCATCGATTTGATGTTCGGACGGGAACTGGCTCCTCCCCTCAAACCTGCAACCCGGCGGGATGAAGTGGCGCTACAACTGACGGATATCGTGGTCGAAAACGATCGCCTCACCATTGCCGTCGATCAGCTAACGGTTCATCAGGGAGAAGTAATTGGACTGGCCGGACTGGAGGGCAGTGGGCAAGAACTGTTACTCCTACTGGGCGCTGGCTTGGTAAAAGCAACCCAGGGCCAGATCCGGATTGACGGCAAAGATATGACTCACCAGCCATACAAAGACTATCTGAAGTTGGGAGTGGGTTATTCCCCTGCCGATCGCTTAAAAGACGGACTGGTACGGGGCTTAACGATTCAGGAGCATGTGGCACTCCGTACTCCGAAACGTCGCCTGTTTGTGGATTGGAAAGATGCCCTGACTCGCACGCAGCAAGCGATCGCCCTATTTAATATTCGCGGCACAGCCACCACCCCGGTAGAACGCTTATCCGGTGGCAACCAGCAACGTACTCAACTGGCCCTGCTCCCCGTGCCCCTTAACCTGCTGTTGATGGAACATCCCACCCGTGGTCTGGATATTGAATCGACACTTTGGGTGTGGCAGCAACTGATTGCCCGTTGTCAAGGCGGAACCACCATTCTGTTCATATCCTCTGACCTGGACGAAATTATGCAATACAGCGATCGCGTGATTGTCTTCAGTGGGGGACGCCTTTCCCAGCCGATGGATGTCGCTCAACTGACGGTTGAAAAACTCGGGCAATTAATTGGCGGACGCTTTAACGATCCCGTTCAGTCCGGATCGGTTCATGCCTAAAGCTCGACTGATGCGATTGGCCGCGATCGCCCTGATTCTGGTGACTGGATTCACGCTGACCAGCCACACTGCCTGGCATCCTTACCTGGAATTGGCTTCCCATTTTAAGCTGCAATATCTGGTGGTTTCGCTACTTTGCGTTCTGGTGCTGTTGTGGAGCGATCGGCGAAAAAGATGGTTGTTCGTCGCCTTATTTTGCCTTTCCATTCAACTGATAGAAATCATTCCCTGGTACTTTCCTCCTGCCTGGATCGGCAAATCAGACGCTCATAACCTGCGAATTCTGCTATCCAATGTGTATGTGCGAAATCGCAGTTATGAAAAAGTTTTGGCTTTAGTCAATGATGAAAAACCAGACATTGCGATCTTTCAAGAAGTTGACTTTCGCTGGTCACGGCAATTGCAACCTTTAATTTCAACCTTTCCCTTTACCTTTCAAGCCGCCGATGATCTGGTGATTTATAGTCGCTTACCCCTGAATCAACCTGTGTTATTTGGATCTGCCATCAAGTCCAGCATTGCCGCCAATCTTGCTATCAATCATCAAGACATCACTTTGATCGTGACTCATCCACCGCCACCGCTACCTAAATTGTTTGAATTTCGCAATCAACAATTACTGGAGGTCGGACAGTACATTCAGCAGCAAAAAAATCCAGTCATTTTAGTTGGAGATTTAAACACAACCATGTGGTCACCTTACTATCACAAACTGATTCAAGATACGGGTTTAAAGAACGCTCGCAAAGGGTTCGGCCTTTTACCGACCTGGCCCATGCCAACTCCCCATGCCCACACCTTCTTGAAGCGCACTCCGATCGTGTCGTTATTCCAGATTCCCCTTGATCACTGTTTGCTAAGTTCAGCGATCGCTGTTACTGGAATCCATCCAGGACCTTCCATCAATTCTGATCATTTACCTTTGATTACAGATGTATTAATTCCTACTAAGAGGATGTTAGAGAAGTCGCGGTAACCCTGCGTAGGGGCGTGGCATTCGGCCAATGATCCCTGAAAAATACCGCAAAATTGTTACCCGAATGCTACGCCCTTACAGATCTACGGTGTAAACCGAGGTTTTTAAAACACCCTCTAAACAGGCTTAGTTACAGCAATTACTCCCTATGTCGAAAACTCTTTACTATCAGGTTGGTGCGATTCTCATTTCGCTGGTGTTTGTGGGGATTGTAATTCTCCTGGCAGGCGGTAATCCGATCGCAGTGATTTCTAACCTCTGGGTCGGTGCATTTGGCACCCCCGATCGCATTGGACGAGTCCTGGCTACCCTGGTGCCACTCATGCTCTGTACCAGTGGCTTACTGTTCACCTTCACCGCCGGACTCTACAACCTGGGGATTGAAGGCGAGATTATGCTTGGGGCGATCGTGACAACCTTTGTTTTGCGGCTCACTCAGGATAATCTACCACCCTCTCTGGCAATCCTTCTGGCTGTTCTGGCCGGTGGTTTAGGAGGGGCACTGTGGGGCGTGTTAGCCGGAGTTTTGAATATCTATGGGCGTGTGAATGAGATTTTTGCCGGATTGGGATTGAACTTTGCGGCGGATGGATTGGCGCTGTATCTGATCTTTGGCCCCTGGAAAAAAGAAGGAGTGGCCTCTATGAGCGGCACCGAACCCTTCAAAGATTCCCTCTGGTTGCCCACGATTGCAGGAACGGTTGCCAGCCCGATTGCCCTGGTGATTGCGATCGCAGCCGTCGCCATGACGTTAATCGTGCTGCGGGGCACCTACTTCGGCTTACAACTGCGGGCCGTGGGGCAGAATCTGCAGGCTTCTTATGTACTGGGTATTCCATCCATTCGGCAACTGATGAGTGCCTTTGCTATCTGCGGTGCTTTGGCTGGATTAGCCGGAGCCTTACAGGTACTGGCTATCTTCCATCGTCTGATTCCTGGTATTTCCAGTAACCTCGGCTTTCTCTCGCTGCTGATTGCCATGTTGATTGGCCTGAACGGTTGGTTAATTATTCCCGTCGCCTTCTTCTTCAGTGCCCTCAACGTCGGCAGTTTGCAACTTCCCCTGGCCCTCAACCTCGAATCTTCCCTCTCCGGTGTAATTCAGGGCACCCTCGTGTTGTTTGTTCTCCTGGGACGCGGATTTAGTCAGACAAATTTACTGTCTGCTCTGTATCAGCGCGGGCGATCGCTCCTGAGTTCTCGTCAGCCGCGCATTTTGCCAGAGGAATGAATTACCAGAGATTTTGGATTTGCGATTTTGGATTATAAGAAGATTTTTCAGAAGTCGCGATTGTTCTGCGTTGGGGCGTGGCATTCGGCCAAGGATCGCTGTTTGTGCCAGATGACGATAGAAAGTGTGACCGTGTAGAGTTTCTGCAATCTAAACCAAGTCCAGCTAGAGAACAGGAGTTTTCCCATAAGAGAAACTATGGTTCT
>JBBIQC010000175.1:8078-8376 GCA_037442585.1 Oscillatoriales cyanobacterium bin_317 | reverse complement strand
CTGTCAAAGGAAACTGAAAAGATAAGTAGATGAGTGGCAATAAATGACCGTTTCATCTGTCATTTGTTATTTAAACTGTAATAACGAATGATCAAGAACGAAAAACAACCTTATTCAGGATTTATTTCCACCAGTTAACTTCTTGGTAGTTGGCTGAGATAATCTCAGACCTGACCCCCAACCTCCTTCCCTTGTAGGCAAGGAGGCTTTGAAGAGTTTCCCTCTCCGCATCGGGGAGGGGCTAGGGGAGGGGTTTTTTAAGGTGGATGAGATAATCTCAGACCTCCATCTAACTTCT
>JBBIQC010000175.1:6470-8068 GCA_037442585.1 Oscillatoriales cyanobacterium bin_317 | reverse complement strand
CAGTTGCATAGCTATGTCTCGACGCAAAGTATTACCAGCGAGGTGGTGATCGCTACTTTTTGATGGGGGTTTTCCCAATGCCATGAGCAGCAAAAATGATCTACCGAAATCTTAGAAAAGCGTCTTCGAGTGAGTAGATAATTTTGCTGCTGCATGCCGTTGTTAAGCCACAGTAAGCTGCCTAACGTAGATTGGCTGGAGGATTCTCAGGCACTACCCAGTAGTAAACAGTTCTGCCATCTACTTCCACGACCTTTTCAGGCTTCCAGTCTCCCATATCAAAGGCGTGGGAAACAATGCGAGTCCCTGGTCTTAATTGACTCAGTAACTTGGGGCGCAATTTCACATTTAGCTCCGGTAGCAAGTAAAGAGTGACAACGGTAGCATCACTAAAATCTGTTTGAAATAGATCTTGCTGACGAAATTCCACCTTATCGGTCACACCTGCTTTTTGGGCATTCTCGTTGGCTTCGCGAATTCGTTGTGGATTGATATCAATACCAATACCTCGTGCGCCGCGCTGTTTAGCGGCTGTAATCACAATTCGCCCATCACCACTTCCTAAGTCGTACACAATATCATTGGATTGTACATTGGCTAACCGCAGCATTTCATTCACAACTGGCTCAGGAGTTGGCACGTAAACAACATCAGGAGCACGGGTGGGAGCTTCAGTGACGGGATTTGGAGCCGCTTGTGCTTGATCTTGGGAGGGAGCAGATTGAGATGTCGCTGTATAAGTTTGCCCCTGCAAACCTGTTTCAAAATTACGAGCTTGGGTGCATCCGGCGATGCCCAGGCTAAGAAGACCAATTCCAGCGGCCAGTGATTGCGCGATCAATTTCAGTTGCATGGTTATTTCTCCTGTAAAAAGGTTGTTTGCATGGTGTTCAGTTGGAGGAACGACGAACAAAAGGAATACCGAATAGGACAACGATCACACCGACAATCGCCCCGATGCCTGTATAGACCAGGCTGGAGTAGAGCAAATAGCCACAAATGGCACAGAACAAGATAGGGATGAGTGGGTAAAGTGGCACCTGAAACGGACGCAGCCGAGAGGGTTCCCGCATCCGCAAAATAATCAGTGACAGGGTACTGAGCAAGAAGAAGAACCAGAAGATGGGTGCTGTGTAGTCCACCATAGTTTCAAATCCCTTACGGGTGAACGTTCCCAATCCCACCAAGAGCAGCGCGATCGCTCCTTGCAACAAGTAAGCCGTTGTCGGTGAACCAGGTTTGGGGTGCCAGTGTCCCAGCCAGCGGAAAGGAGAAACATCCTGTCCCAGAGCAAAACTGGTGCGTGCCCCTGTAAAGATAGTGGCATTAATCGATCCCAGGGTCGCAATTACCACCAACAGACTAACGATCGTCGCTCCGGATTCACCTAAACTTTTCCGGAGTAAATCTGCAGCAACAGCTTGTGAGCCTGCCATACCCTCTATGCCTAATCCCTGCAAGTAGGCCAGATTAATCAGCAGATAAATTCCGGTAATGATCCCAACGCTCCAGAGCAGCGATCGTACGATATTTTGTTGAGGGTTTTGAACTTCAGCCGAAATGTAAGCGGCTTCATTCCAACCACCGTAGGACAACAG
>JBBIQC010000175.1:0-6455 GCA_037442585.1 Oscillatoriales cyanobacterium bin_317 | reverse complement strand
TACCAGCGCCAGACCCCAGGAGGAAGTGGGGGAAGCAGGGGAAGTAAAGGCAGGGGGAGGAGAGGAGGAGAAGCCTAGCCCAAACAGGATGACCAGTAGTAAACCCAGAATCAGCGCGATGGCTAACCAGTTCTGCAGACGTTTGCTCTGGCGCAAGCCAATCATGTTGAGTGCGGTCAGCAAAGCGATTGCAATTACCGCATAAATCGATGCAGAGTAAGCCCCCAGGGGAAATAGTTGAGAGACATAGTCACCAAACACAAAGGCCAGCAGCGCAATGGATCCGGTCTGAATCACTGTCATCCGTGCCCAGGCAAACAAAACCGCGATCGGTTGCCCAAAAGCCCGTTTTAAGTAGTAATAGTTGCCTCCGACATGGGGATAGGCGGTGGCCAGTTCGGCATAGCAGAGTGCCCCTAGCAACGATACCCCTCCCGCCGAGCAGCCAAATCCAAATCACACCTCCAGGCGTTTCCATATTGCTAGCAACCAGAGCAGGCGTTTCAAAAATTCCTGCACCAATAACCAGTCTCACAATCAGGGCGATCGCATCGACTAGAGCGATGGAGGGTTTGGGAGCGGCAATGGGAGCGTTTATCTGTGTGGTTTGCGGAATAAGTTTCAGTTGAGTCACGGTCAAATCCAAAACGCGTTAGAACAAGCTAGAAAAAGACTTAGAAGTTATAGCCAACACCTAAAATCAGACCCACTTCAGGTCGTCTAAAGAATGTGGCAGAGGTCGTTTGTCAAACCAATTTTGCTAGTGATGGCAAAGTTTCCCCGACCCAAAGCGGTGCTGCCACCAAAACCGATATTGCCACCAACAGCAATGTAACTTGGGCCTGACCGGGTTGGTTGTCCCGGATTCACCGCTTGAGATACCTTTGTATAGGCTGACTGCCCACTGAGCAGGAACAAAGTTCCAGCTAAACCAGAGACAAAAAGGAGTTGCTTGAAACGTTGCGTTTTCATCTTAAGAAACTTAAGGGATAGGGTCAATAACTGGAGTCTTAACATTTAGCTTCAATGCCAAATGTGACTTAAAAGTGACAATTGGATTGACTCGCTATAGTTGCAAAATTGCTCTGGCAACATTCAGGTATATCAACACCCCCAATACATCAACGGCAGTGGTGATAAACGGGGCTGACATCAAGGCTGGATCTAAACCAAAAGAGCGAAATAGAAATGGCAACGCAGACCCCGCAATAGAGGCGAGTAGGGAAATGGCAAACAGACTTAAGCCGACGGCGATCGCCACGGCTGGATCCCCCTGCAAAATCGTTGCCCAGACAAACACAACTAACCCGAGCATGGCACCTAAAAATAAACCCGCGATCGCCTCGCGTCTCACCACCCATAGAGCCTGTTTCATCCGGGTTTGTTCAACATTCAGACCCCGAATCACGACAGTTGAAGACTGTGCCCCTACAAATATTCTGGGGTCATTAATTGACCCGCCGTATTTGGCTGAAACCCTAGTAGTAAAGCTGTTGCATCCCACTCTTCGGGAGTCAGGTGTTGAAAAATGGGTTGGATGCATCGTTGTTACGCCATAACCGCCAATCTTAAGCCTTTAAGAAAAATGTGACGAAAAAATGACAACGCTTCCCTTTTACAAAAGCGGTAATTCGATTTGAAATAAGGAACCCTGGCCAACCTGGCTACTGACTGTAATGCGTCCACCGTGGGCTGCAATAATTTGTTGGACGATCGCCAGCCCCAGCCCCGTTCCCCCTTTCTCTCGCGTGCGTTCCTCATCCACTCGGTAGAAGCGATCGAAGATATGGGGTAAATCTTGCTCTGGAATTCCAATTCCGTTATCTTCAACTTGAATAAGGATGCGATGATATTGACTCACTAAGCGCACCCATACAACTCCTTCAGCTAAAGTATACTTGCAGGCATTCAATAATAGGTTGGTAATTGCTTGTTTCAATAAATCGGGATTGCCCTGGGTGATCACTGCCTCTTCTGGCAGTTGTAAGTTCACCCTTAAATGCTCAGTAGAACATTGCAGCGGTAGATCTGCAAAGGTATCTTTCAACAAGTCATTCAAGTTAATTAATTGAATCGAGTTTGGGTCTAGCCGTCCTGCCTGCCGTGCCAAAAACAATAGATTCGTAATCATCTGATTCATCGACTTGGCAATTTCAGCAATCTTTTCCAGCCGAGTATGCTTTGGTTTACCATCCTCAACTGGACTGAGTAAGCCAACCTGGGCATTGCTCAGAATGGCGGCTAGTGGTGCTCTCAGTTCATGGGATGCATCAGACGTAAAGCGGTGGAGTTGCCGATATGCAGCCTGAATCGGTTGCATCGCCAATCCACCCAAAAACCAACCTGCCAGACTAATCATGCTTAAGGTTAAGGGGACAGCGATCACCAGCACTGTCAGCATCTCCCTGAGTGTATCTTGAGCATCCGTTATGGGGATAGCCATCTGGAGATAACCGATTGTGCTTCCGTTATAGTCAACCGGAAGCGTCAACTGGCGCAACCATTGAGGGTGAGTCTGAATGGTTTCAAAGGCCGCGATCGCTTGAATTTGATCCGCAGGTTGCAACCCATAAAACTGCTGGAGTTTACCTGTTTTTGAATACCAGCGAACGTATGCAATATCGCTATCTGGAGGGGGAGAATAATCGCCCAAAATTGGCACATTCCTCAGATCCAGTTGCTCCTGTCCCTGTCGCCATTTGTAATTGATGTTGGCAGCCATGACGCGAGCTTTTTTGTAAAGTAAGCGATCGCTCTCCTCTAAGCGATCGACGGCTCTCTGGTAGTAAATCATGCTGGCAAACAAAACCAAAATGCTGCCCATCGACAGTGTGAACCAGCGAGCGAGATTACGACGGCTACGATTAAACATTTGGATTCAAGCGGTATCCCATGCCATAAATCGTTTCTAACCAGTCGGAGACTCCCACAGCCTGCAACCGCTGACGTAAACGTCGTACCAGAGCCGTAATGGCATTACTCTCCGGTTCACTTCCCCACTCCCACAGGGCCTGTTCAATCTGAACCCGCGATAGCACTTGTTGAGGATGGCGCATTAAATATTCCAGCAACTGAAATTCCCGCGTTGACAGTTGCAGGCTTTGTTTACCCCGCTCCACGGTGAGGGTGGACAAATGCAGAGTCAGCTCTTCAACGTGCAGCGTCTCTCCTTTCCACAAAGGCGATCGTCGTCCCAAGGCTCGCACCCGTGCCAGTAGTTCAAACACGTCGGCAGGTTTCACCAGATAATCATCGGCTCCCGCATCTAAACCGCTGATTTTGTCAGTGGTTGCATCTTTTGCCGTCAGCATGAGTACTGGAGCGGTTTTTCCCAGACGACGGTATTGCTGGCAGAGATCTAAACCACTGACTTGAGGGAGTAACCAATCCAAAACCAGCAAATCATAATCCCGTTGGGACAAGATCCACTGAGCGATCGCGCCATCCCTTACCCCATCGACAATATGTCCTGCTTGAGAAAGCGCCGCCTGCAGCGGTTCCAGTTGATTCGTGTCGTCTTCTACCAGCAGAATTCGCATCAGTTTAACTTCTGTACGGCAAAATGTATGGTACGGAAATCGCTTCCAGAAAGCGTCTACCACAGGTGAGATTTTGGGGGCATCAGTCCCTGATTAAAATACAGGTGGTCACTGTGCCCCTGATCGGTCGGACGTTTCCAGTATTTATGACTTTCTCTCGTCCTCTGAATTTCCTCCAGCGTGTTGGTTGGGAATTTTGGCTACCTTTACCCCTGATTGCAGCCCTACTTTGGGTTGGGGGTAACTTGATGGCAGCCCAAGTTCTCAGCCGTCCCTATGATTCTGTCCACGCTCTACAGGCAGATACTCAATTAGATGTAAAGTTATCTGTTACAATCCTGACGATGAATGCCAGGATCGATCGCCGTCGAGGGGTAACGACTATTTCTGTCAAAACCACTGACTCAACCTTAAGCAAGCTTGAATATGAGTTCCCCATCACCCAGGCTAGTCAGGTCGAAGCCGCGATCGCTCAGGAGCTAGCAATGCCGATTGCTGGTGTCCGTAAATTGATCAGTTATCAAATTAAGGATTGAGGTTGTGCGATGGAGCATGGGGAGATGCTTCTCACTCCATGGCTTTATGCCCACTGGGAAAGTAGACGACGATGATGGAAATGTCGGGATGTTGACGGGCGATCGCTTCTGGTGCAACTCCTAGTGCTGGCGCACCTAATAATTCTGGATGAGCATCGTGGGTCAGAATGAGTAAGTCATCGGTTTCCAGAATGCGAGACACCTGGTTGACAAAGTTACCGCGAACTCGCTGTACTGGCACGTCCGTTGCTAGATCAGCAATTTCTGGCAGATCATCACTCAACCGAGAATTTGAAAGCACCTGAAGGATCTCGATTGTTGCCTTTAATTCAGTTGCCAATGCCTGTGCTAAAGCCAGGGTTTGCTGGAAACCGGGAGCCATTGTTTCAACCTCAGAAATAGCGAGAAACACCCGTTGAGTTGATTTGATCGGTTGCACAAAGCGAGTAATGAGCATCGGAACCGACGTGCGACGGGCAACATTGTCAATCACACTACCAAAGAAGTTGTCCCGGTAGGTCGAATACCCCTTCCAGCCGCAGATGATTAAATTCGCATTGTGCTCTTGAGCGGTTCGCAAAATTCCCTTGTCAATCGAGTCATCCACACGCCCGATCGGCTCTACATTGACTACGGCTGCATGGGCGATCGTTTCAGCCGTTGCCAGTAATCGCTCTTGTTGCAGCTTAGCCTCGGCTGAAATAGGTGCATACGCATCGGTCAATACATGCAGGGGTAATAGAGTACCGTTCGTCCTTTTGACCAGAATCAATGCGAGTTGCAGCAGGTTGTCTTCCGTACTGGGATTCGCGACAGGCACTAGAATGCGATACCTGGCTTGGGTTTGGGACAATTTTCCAGGTTGCGTTTGACGGATGCTGCTGGATTTTATCTGCTGTCCCCAACGATCTGTGATCCAGGGAGAGGCAATGCAAGTCACCAAAATCATGGCGATCGTGCCATTGACCGTTAGCTGATCTACCAGATTGATGTTATAGGCAACCGTAATCGCTGCCAGGGTGGAGGCCGCCTGAGCAACCGATAGTCCAAACATCACCATACTGCTGGAGAAATCAAACCGAAACAGTTTGCCAGAACCCCAGGCCGGAACAAGCTTAGCCACGATCGCCACTCCTACCATGACCGCAGATACCAGCAGCGATCTCGGTTCCTGAAACAAAATCAGAGGATTGACCAGCATCCCTACAGAGATGAGAAAAAACGGCACAAACAATGTGTTGCCAATAAACTGAATGCGATTCATCAACGGGCTGAGTTGGGGAATCAGTTGAGTAATGGCAATTCCCGCCAGAAATGCACCAATAATCGGTTCAATTTCAATCAGTTTGGCAAAGTAGGACACCACAAACAGGGTTGCCACGACAAAGGTAAACTCAGCCCCTTCATCATGGCCAAAGCGGCGAAAAAACCAGCGTCCCAGCCTGGGAACCCCCCATAAGGTGGCAAAGGTATAAAACCCTAAAGAGGGGATCAGAAATAGCCAGAATCCCAGCGTCAAATTCCCCTGATGAGCTTTGACGACAACTGCCAGAACCAGCAAGGCCAGGACGTTGGTAATTAGCGTTGCTCCCAGGGTTGCCGTCACGGACTGCGATCGCATAATTCCCAGCTTACTGACAATGGGCAGCGCCAACAGAGTATGGGAGGCAAAACACGATGCGACTAAAACAGCGGCCAGAAAAGGATATCCCAACAGCGTCATGGCGGCTGCGCCTAGTGCCATGGGTACGGAAAACGTCGCCAGTCCAAAAACTACCGCTTTATCAGCGTTGTATTTCAAATCATCCAGACTGGTTTCTAACCCGGCCATAAACATGAGAAATAGCAAGCCAACGGTTCCGAGCAGAACGATCGTGCCGTCTCGCTCCAGCAAACCGAAACCATGAGGCCCAACAATCACTCCCGCCAGAATTAAGCCGACAATACCTGGCAAACGCAGGCGCTCAAACAGCAGGGGTGCCACCAACATGATTGCCAGGATGACCAGAAAAATGGCGACCGGATCAGTAATGGGGGCTTTTGGCAACAGCGGAGCTAGAAAATCTCGCAACGATAGCAAGCTAATAGCCAGGAGGCTCCACAAAGGGTTCATCATCGCTCACTCAGGGTACAGCGCTGATCATAGTCGAAACATTGCTGCTCCTGAACGATCCCTCAGTTAGATTCTAGTACCTATGATAAAAACGCCTGGAAACGGTGTCTCTTCGTAAATCAACAGGCTCACTTCGGTTTTGAATCCAGGCAAACAGGGCAGCCCCTCCCAGGAAGATATGTGCATTAACAACCGTCTCATGGCTCGACTCCTGCAAGACTATTATGGGGGGACGAGGCTGAGAATGAGTAGTACATCAATAGTACA
>JBBIQC010000174.1:0-8383 GCA_037442585.1 Oscillatoriales cyanobacterium bin_317 | reverse complement strand
CCGTTCGGCAACCCGAAGCGCACCGTTCAGGTCAGTGTTGGGCAGGATAACGCCAAATTCTTCGCCCCCATACCGGGCAACTAAATCTGAGGACGGATTAATACTTTCCTGAATGGCAAAGGCAATCCGCTTCAGGCAGGTATCCCCGGCTGGATGACCGTAGCGATCGTTATAGGCTTTAAAGCAGTCCACGTCGCACAAAATCAGGGAAAGTGGCTCCTGTTCCTGGCCCAGCCGTTGCCATTCGCGACTCAAGTATTCACCAAAGGCACGACGATTGGCAATTTGAGTCAGAGGATCGACTTTAGCCTGATGCTGCCAGTCCTGGGCCTGTTGTCGTCGTAACCGATCCAGTTGTTGCCGCAGCCGCGATCGCTCAATCCGACTGGTAACGCGGGTAATCAATTCCGGCCCTGCGATTGGTTTATGGATCAAATCATCGGCTCCAGCCTCAAACACTTGCTGAATCAAATCTATATCCGTGTGGGCTGTAATGACGAGAATTGGCAAATCTCCATAGCGAGAATCCTGGCGCACCACCCGGCACAGATCAATACCGTTGAAGGTAGGCATTTCCAGATCCAGGAGAAGCAGATCCGGACTCGCTTGAGTCAGCACGATCCAAAAATCATTGGGATTGGCCAGCCCAACGGTTTTCATGCCCCAGGGTTCTAACAAATGGGATAGGGAGATTAAAATAGCCGGATCATCATCCACGATCATCACCGTCGCCTGAGGGCTAGAAGCTTGGGGAATCAGCCGCATCGCCAGTTCCAGCACCTGGGCCGGAGCGATCGGCTTGGACAAATAGCGATCGCTACCCAGCCGAGAAGCCTGAATTCGGTTGATCAGAGTATTTTGGTCAGCCAGCGTGAGGATAGGAATTCCTGGCAAATGTTGTTTTAGCTCTTGCAGCAAGAGAAATCCGTCGGATTGGCCAGGAATGGATTGCTGTAAATCCAGCAGAATGGCAGCTAAATTGCTTTTCTTGAGGCGATCGTACTCGAGTGAGGCACCGGGAACTTTCTCAACGTGCAATCCCCAGACGATGGCTTCATGTTGCAATCCTTCTGCAAACAATGGATCATCACTATTGATCAGCAACACCAGCGGAACTGGCACAGGGGGATTGGTCACGGGGGTGGGGAAAGGAGCGGCGATCGCCTGTTTCAGTTGTGCCAGCAAGTCTTGAAATTGTTCCGCTTGACCCCAGTTGCCATCCATATAGGCAACCAGCCATTGCTCAATTTCTCTCGCCAGGTGTGACCCTTTAGGATAACCAAAGGTTCCCAAAGCTCCTGCCAAACGATGCGCTTCTTCCCGCACAGCCTGATGTTCAGCCGCAGAGAGGGGGGCAGACTGGAGGGTTGCTGCCGCTGCTTCTAAAACGGCAACTCGCTGGTTCAGGGAATCCTGAAAGCGCGATCGTACCTGCTCCAGCAAAATCATACTCTCTGGATCCTCGATCGGTTCTCCTTCTGATTCAGATAGAGGGGCTAATTCAGGGGCAGGAGATGCAGCCTCTGTGGCAGGCATGGGAGCGGTTTTTAGCCGATAGCCCATACCATAGACAGTTTCAATAAAGTCCTCAACAATTCCAGCCGATTTCAACCGCTGCCGCAGATCTTTAATCAAATTAGTTACTGCATTTTCAGTAGGGAAATCTTCGGCAGTCCAGAGGTGATCCAGAATTGTGCTGCGATTAAAAACCCGATGGGGATGGCGCAGAAACAATTCCAGCAGACTATACTCCTTGGGACGTAACGGGATTGTTTCACCCTGATAAGTCACCTGAGTAGACGCTGGATCCAGACAGAGGTTTCCCCAGGTGAGGGTCGGTAAGCAAGTTGATGCTCCTCCCCGTCGCAGTAATGCGCGAATTCGAGCCAGCAGTTGAGACGGCTCGCAAGGCTTGGTCATATAGTCATCGGCACCAGAGTCCAGACCTTGAATCATATCCATACTGCCATCCTTCGCCGTTAACATCAGGATGGGCGTTTTGTAACCTAACTGGCGAATTTGACGACAGATACTCAGCCCATCAAGGTTTGGCAGTTCTATATCCAGCAGCAACAAATCATAAGTCCAGAGAGTAGCCAGTTCCAACCCGGTTTTCCCATCTGCAGCAACATCAACGGTATACCGATGATTAGTCAGGGTGGTAACCAGTACCTGACTAATGTCCGGATCGTCTTCAACCAACAGAATCTTCATAGCAGGGTGTAGAGCGATGGAGATAAGGCTATTGTCGCATTATCTCCAAAAGGATGGACTTGGTGCTTATACCCCCCTTATCTATCATTTCTTGCCAGTTCCTGGCTCAAAGCAGGATCGTCCTCAGATGGAACGGGTTGGCGATCGCGCGGACTAAACTCTCAAATTGCTGAATCAGAATATAGAGAATAATCACGGCAACCGATTTCCAGGGAGCATCCAGCAAGGCGGGAGGGAAAACACTTAAGGTGGGGCCAACGTTGGGAATGAATTCTAATAAACCTGCCAGGAGAGCATTTACTAACGGTAAAGGAACTCTCAAGATCAGCAACCCTATATAACTGACCACGCCAATCACGACCATTGCCAGCAGGGTGTCTTTAATCCATCCCACTAAGGATTCTTCGCATTCATCTAATATCTCGTCTACCCGGTGGCGATAAAAGGCCGGAAAGGCCATCAGAAATACCCGTCGGTACTGCCACCAGCAGTAGCACCTGCCGGATTTCCCGCAAAATGTAAAGCGCAAGAATCAGGGCGATTAAACTCACCCACTGCCCTAAACGCACGAAACGATCCTCCAGTTACAGATGAATGGACTATGGAAATTTTTATATTTTCAAAAGTAATTCTTCTGGTTCTCCTCTGCCTCTATCTTGTGAACGGTTTCACCGA
Source organism: Oscillatoriales cyanobacterium bin_317 (assembly GCA_037442585.1). Lineage (GTDB taxonomy): Bacteria > Cyanobacteriota > Cyanobacteriia > Leptolyngbyales > Leptolyngbyaceae > Leptodesmis. Next base: position 5,494 of record JBBIQC010000174.1, on the reverse strand, counting down.
ACCTCTGGATGTATCCATTAAGACAGCAACCCGTGTTCTGTCTCTGGATAGAGAACTTCCGGAATGCCCTAACTAAAGAGTGAATTTAGGGGTGCAGCCTCCGTAGATCTGTACGGCGACTAAGCTGGTTAGATATACTACGAAATAGAAGCCGATTTCTGACGATCTCAACCCGATTTGACTAGAGTTCCTACGTTGTGGTGTGGTTCCGGGTTGCTAATTATTGTTAATCCTACACAGATAGGTGGAAATAAATGTCAGGTGTGACTGTCATCTGTCATTAGTCATTAGTCATTGGAAAAGACAAAGGACGAATGACAATTCTCTCTGACTTCTAACGCTACTCAACTACTGAACAATATCTAATCATGACCTGGAGCTGCAACTGTAAATGCACGTTCGGGGATAATTACGATGAAACACATTGAAGGAACATTTACAGGATTTGGAGATACCAAACTTTATTATCAAAGCTGGCATCCTGACACCCAGATACAGGCCGTAGTGGCATTAGTACATGGTCTGGGAGGCCACAGCGACTTATTTAAGCCCGTGGTGGACTATTTAATAGCCCAGAACTATGAAGTCTTTACCTTTGACCTGCGAGGACATGGACGATCGCCAGGAAAACGAGGGCATATCAACACCTGGGCAGAATATCGGGAAGACCTGCGCTGCTTTTTAAAGCAAGTCTATGCGCAACGGGTGGGCTGTTCCTGTTTCCTGTGGGGCCATAGTTTGGGAGGCACGATCGCTCTGGATTACTGTTTGCGATCGCCCCAGGAATTAAGCGGGTTGATTGTATCTGCTCCCGCCTTAAAGAAAGTCAGTGTTCCTCGATTGAAATTGACTGCCGGGTGGTTGTTGTCTCGCATCTCTCCCAGCTTTAGCCTGAAAGTTGGACTCCCTCCAGATGTCTGTGCCCGCAATCCAGAGATTTGTCAAGCTTACCTGCAAGATCCCTTACGGCACGAATATGGCAGTGCGCGACTGGCAACAGAATTTTTTGCCACAGTGAACTGGATTTATAAGAATACGGCAGATTTGCAAATTCCATTACTAATCTTGCATGGTGGGGCGGATGAAGTCGCCCATCCAGAAGCCAGTCGCATGTTCTTTCAACAGGTGATGTTTCACGACAAGGAACATCATGAATATCCGGGGTGCTATCACGATTTGTATGCTGATGCTCAGTATCAGACTATTTTTGAGGATTTGGAGCAGTGGTTGGGGCGACACATTGAAACCACAGCTACCTGTCAGGCGTTTGCTTTTGGTCTGTCTTAAGAGAGATGTTAAAACTGGCAAAAGCCTCTCTTCTCATAAAAGTGGGTCATCAGGGTGATTTTTTCTCAGTTTCTTCAAGAAATGTATAAAAATAACACGAGTCTCTCAGGATCTGGCTACACTGAAACTACCACTACAACCAACAACATTTTGGTAGAGACTTGGTGAAAGCTTGTGATAGATAAGCTTTTATAAAGCGCTGCCAAGCTGTTAACAGAAAGCTGGTCTGATCGACATTAGATATCAGAAGTCGGATCTAAATCGCTAGAGAAGAGGTCTTCGCTCTTCCTGAGAAAAATGTTACGAATTGAAAAAATATATCAGGCTCCTCCTGATACCGGAGAGTTAACGTTAGGGAGAACGATTCCCTCCTTACTGGCTGAAGCCTGCGATCGCACTCCCAATGCCTGTGCTTTTAACCAGTGGTCGGAAGCGGGTTGGCAAGCTGTGTCCAATCAGGAGTTCCGCAACCGCGCTGAGGTACTGGCTGTAGGATTGTTGCAATTGGGGCTAAAGAAAGGCGATCGGGTTGCATTTCTGATGCATAGCGATCTCAATTTCTGTGTTTCCGATATGGCCTGTTTGCTGGCAGGGTTGGTGGATGTGCCCATTGACCTGACTCAAACCCTGGAGCACATTATCTTTGTGTTGCGGCACAGTGAAGCCAGGGTGCTGGTCATTGCCAACTTAGATCTGCTCACCCAAATTTCTCCTTACCTGTGGGAAGTTCCCACCCTGCAATACCTTCTTGCAGCCGAAGTGCCTGCGGACTGGCGGCAGGTGCGTTCCCAGTGGGTAAGGATTGGGGATTGGGGATTGGGAATTGGGGATCGGGAGGAAGCAAGCCAAAATCCCAAATCCGAAATCCAAAATCCAGAATCTCCTGTTGGGGGACATGAAGAAGCTCCAGAAACGGCCTGTTTACTGCTGCCCATGCCGTTGCATCCAGCGCATTCCGATCACTTGCGATCGCCGATTCCTCAATGCATTCAACTGCTCTCCATCGAGGAAGTGCAACAAACTGGAACAGAGGCAATTCTGCAATCTCCCCACCCCTACCCTTCCATTCCCCTACCCCTTCACCCTTCTACCCTACAGACCAACCTGAACCCCCAGGATCTGGCGACGATCGTCTACATTCCTGATGAAGCCGGACAAATGGAAGGGGTGATGTTAACCCATGAAAATTTATCTGCCAATGCCTTAGCCTCATTTTCGGGAATTCCGGGATTGCAGAAGGGCGATCGCGAGATTGTCCTTTCTTTTTTACCCCTGAATCACGTACTGGCGCGGGTGATGGTCTATGGACATATCAATTATGGTCATACGATCTACTTTTCCAATGCCAATCGGGTGATGAAACATTTCAAGGAAATTCGTCCGACGATTTTGACGACCGTTCCCCTATTGCTGGAAAAGATTTACAGCAAGATCCTGGAAAAAGGGTTGCGCCAACCGAAGTGGGTAAAGTTACGACCCTATCAGCAGGATAAGAAACTGAAGGCGATTCCGGAAGTAAAGATTTTCAGTCATCCTTCTACCTTTCCCTTGTTTTCTTTTCTGCAAACGTTGAAGGTCTATTTGCAGTTCTTAATGGCTTTCTGGCAATCTCTGCAAATGGCTTTTTCTCAGTTTCTATTTCAGTGGGCATTGAATCTCGTTCATCGGTATGAATTAGGAGTGCAGCCTCGTGGTATCTATGCCGGACTGCTGATGCTGGCGGATTGGTTTGTATTGCGACACTGGCGGGAGGTGTTTGGCGGACGGATAAAATATTTGATCTGTGGCGGAGCGGCCTTAAAAGCCGAATTAGCCAATGCATTTGCGGCGGCTGGGATGCAAATTTTGCATGGATATGGGTTAACGCAAGCTAGTGCAGTCGTATGTTGCAATCGCGGAAAGTTGAATCGGGCAGGCACGGTAGGAGTCCCGATTGCGAGCATGGAAGTGGCGATCGCAGCAGACCAGGAAATTTTGATCCGTGGCCCCTGTGTAACTCCGGGCTATTACAAGAATCTAGCCGCAACTGAGAGATTGCTGGAAGCAGGATGGCTCCATACCGGAGATTTGGGGACGTTTACCGAAGCAGGATTTTTGCAAATTACCGGATTGAAAAAAGCGTTATTCAAGCTATCAACCGGAAAATATATTGCTCCGCAACCGATCGAGCAGCGAGTCAAGCAATCCCCCTTTGTGGCTGAGGCGGTAGTCGTCGGTGCAGAACAGAAGCTGTGTGCCCTGTTGATGGTGCCGAATCTGGAAGCCCTCCACCGTTACGCTCTGGATGTGGGTCTGGATTTATCACCAGAAGACCTGTTGCGCCATCCTTCCATCCTGGCGTTGTATCAGTCGGTCGTGACTGCGGCGAACTGTCATCTGCCCTACTGGGCGATCGCCAAACACTTTCGTCTGATTGCCACTCCATTAACGGTCGAAAACGGTTTGTTGACGGATACCGGACAGATCAACCGGGCCAAGGTTGCGGAAGTTTTTGCTGCAGAAATTGCCGCCCTCTATCACGAGGATGGCAGCCGTAAACGGGACGGGGAGCTAAGAGGAGAGCCTTCTCTGTCTGGTCTTCCAGGTTTCGATTCGACCTGCCCCACGATCGCTCAATCCCTCAATCCACGATTAACCACGTAATATTATGGAGAGTTGCAAGCGTATGTTTAAACCATTTCGATCCGCCGCCGTTCTTGGTGCTGGTGTGATGGGCAGTCAAATTGCCGCCCATCTTGCCAATGCAGGTCTGACGGTTCATTTACTCGATTTGCCAGCCAAGACGGGCAATCGCAATGAGGTGGTAGAAGCAGCCTTCAAAAAGGCATTGAAACAATCTCCACCGATTTTCTTTACAGAAAAAACGGCTCGGCGAGTTATTTTAGGTAACTTTGAAGACCATTTCGATCGCGTTGCTACCGTGGATTGGGTGATTGAAGCGATCGTGGAAAATCTGGAAGTCAAACAGCAACTGATGCAACGGTTGGAAGCCACGGTACGCCCGGAGGCGATCATTTCCACGAATACCAGTGGTTTGTCGATTCAGGCGATCGCGGAAGGACGATCGGAATCGTTCCGGCGGCGTTTCCTGGGTACGCATTTCTTCAATCCGCCCCGTTACCTGAAGTTGCTGGAACTGATTCCTACTTCAGATACGGATCCATCGGTCGTTGAGCAGATGAAATGGTTTGGCTATATGCATCTCGGTAAAGGTGTGGTGATTGCCAAAGATACTCCCAACTTCATTGCCAACCGAATTGGGATGTATGTCACCATGCTGGCACTGCAAGCCTGGTTAGAGCAGGGCTACACGATTGAAGAAATCGATACCTTAACGGGTGCTATCATGGGTCGGCCTAAATCTGCCACCTTCCGTACCGCTGACTTAGTGGGACTGGACACCCTGATGTATGTTGCCAAAAACCTGTATCCAGCCATTCCCCAGGATGAAAGTCGGGAGGTATTCAAAGTTCCAGAAGTGCTGCACAAGTTGGTGATTTCTGGGGCGCTAGGGGCAAAAACGGGTCATGGATTTTACAAGAAACAGCAGGGCCAGATTCTGTCGGTGAATCCGGAAACGCTGGAGTATGAACCTGCCAAACCTCTTGATCTGGGAAATATTGAGGCGATTAGCAAAATCCGCCACATGGGCGATCGCCTGCGGGCGCTGTATCAAGATCAGGGGCGAGCCGGAGCCTGCTTCCGACCGATGATTCTGTCCATTCTCGGTTATAGTGCCGCCCGATTGCGCGAGATTGCCAACAGTCCCGCTGATATTGACCGGGCGATGCGCTGGGGGTTTGGCTGGGAAATGGGGCCGTTTGAAATCTGGGATGCGCTGGGATTTGAAACGGTGCTGGCAGATATGAAAGCGGCAGGCATCGACATTCCAGGAAGCATCAAAACCATGCATCACAATGGGGCGATCCGGTTCTACTGGAAGGAACACCATGTCTATGAACCGGGTTATCACTATGTACCGATGGAAACTCACCCCGATGAAATTAATCTGCAGCTTTTGAAAAGCGATCGCCAGCGTACCCTGTGGGAAAATCCCGAAGCCGCTTTGCTGGATCTGGGAGATGGCGTGGTGCTGTATGAGTTCCGTTCTAAAGGCAATACTCTCAGTCTGAATGTGGTGAATGGATTGACCGAGGTGTTAGATCTGCTGGAGACTCATAACTACCGCGGTATGGTCATTGGCAAC
>JBBIQC010000173.1:3976-8389 GCA_037442585.1 Oscillatoriales cyanobacterium bin_317 | reverse complement strand
GAAAGCCCTGTTTGTCCCGGTAGTAGGCATCATACCGGGGAGAGGTAATGTTAAAGGGAATTTCACCCGTCACCCGACTGGGCAGGATGCGACGGCGGTGGTAGGGAACGATATTTTCCCCAAAGTTTTCCAGGTATTCTTGACTATTCAGGAGTTCATCCACAAACCCTTTGACTCCCTTCGTCATCACCACGGCAGACCAGGCAATCTTCTCAGTTTCGTTGTAGACCCGACGACCCAAAACCTTTTGTACACAGTGTTCTACAAAGCGATAGTTACTGTTTTTGTTGTAAAAACTATCAATGAACGTATTCGATAGCAGCAGCCCACGGATGAAGCCCCGCACCGTAATCTGTCGGTTGCGAAGTTGCGATTCTAGAACAATTTCCCTGTCCCACTTAAAGGCATGGAAGAAGATCTGGCGATAGGCCGCATTAATCAAATCCCCCATCTCCGTGGGTGAAAACTGATCATCGGTTGAATAAATGATGGCTTCGTCATCTGGAGCACCCAGTGCATCCACACGCTGATTGGGACAAGACGGAGCATACGCTAAGAGAGGAATAGCCACGTTGATACAAACCCCCAGTCCTACAAAACTTTTGCTAAGGTGTCCCGATTATATAGGGGGGCGGGAATGGGAATCTCTATGCATCTGATAAAACGTTACAGAGCTTAACCTTTTAGCGGTTAACCTTAAAGGCTGAAAGACTGATTAGGCTTCCAGTTAAGCTTCCAGGAGGCGTGGACAGTCATCCTGTAAGAAAGTCCATCTTACTAAAGTTCAGCAGTGGTACAACAGGATCCAGCAAAGGAAGAAAAATTAACTATTTGTAATAAAAAATAATCCCCACAGTGATGTATAAACAGAAATCAATAACTGAGCCTCTCAGTTTTGATACAGAAGTTTACTAAAGCGAATACAAGTTTAGGAGATTGAATCCATGCTAGACGCGTTTACCAAGGTCGTTTCCCAGGCTGATGCTCGGGGGCAGTTAGTCAGCGATGCTCAAATTGATGCACTGTTGGCTGTCGTCAAGGATGGGGCAAAGCGTACCGATGTCGTGAACCGCATTACCGGGAATGCTTCGGCGATCGTCACTAATGCGGCTCGTGCTTTGTTTGAAGAACAACCCCAGTTGATTGCTCCGGGTGGCAATGCTTACACCAATCGCCGGGTTTCAGCCTGTATGCGCGATATGGATATCATCCTGCGTTATATCACCTATGCCATGTTTTTAGGGGATTCTAGCGCTTTGGACGATCGCTGCCTGAACGGCTTGCGGGAAACCTACCTGGCTTTAGGAGTTCCTAGCTCTTCCATGGCTACCAGCATCCTCAAGATGAAAGACGCGGCCATTGCCATTGCGAACGATCGTAACAATATCCAACCGGGTGACTGCAGTGCATTGATGGCTGAATTGGCCAGCTACTTCGATCGGGCTGCTGCTGCTGTTGGCTAAATTCCATGCGTCATTGGTTATTAGTCATTGGTAAACAACAAACCAAATGACAAAGGACGAAGGACAAACTTAATTCACTCAAACCATTTTGTAAAACATCGGGAGATATTGTTCCAATGAAAACGCAATTGACTGAAGCAGTGGCAAATGCTGATTCTCAAGGCCGTTACTTAGGCAACGCCGAACTGCAAGTGGCATTTGGTCGCCTCCGGTTGGCCACCGCTGACCTGGAAGCCGCTAAGGCTCTGGGTGCGAGAGCGCAACAGTTGGCTGAAGGCGCTGCCAATGCTGTCTACCAGAAGTACCCCTATACCACCACCATGCAGGGCAACAACTATGCCTCTGATGCTCGTGGTAAAGCCAAGTGTTTACGTGACATTGGCTACTACATTCGGATGCTGCAATACTGCCTGATTTCAGGCGGTACAGGCCCCGCTGATGATTACCTGTTGGCAGGTCTGGCTGAAATGCACAGCAGTTTTGAATTGGTTCCCGGTTGGTACGCTGAAGCGCTCCGCTACATCAAGGCTAATCACGGTTTAAGTGGAGATCCTGCTCTGGAACTGAACTCCTACATCGACCACATCATCAACGCGCTCTAGTAACTTGGATTGCCCGGAAAGATCAGCAGTGTTATTGGTTTGATGGCGTTTTCGATAGCATTGTTGATCATTCCGGGCAACGTCATATCAGCGGTTAGGTTAAAAATCCATCAAAAAAGCTGTTTACAGATTCGTTGTGTAGGGAAAACAAATATGGCTGGTTTACAAGAGTCTGGAAGACTGGGAATTAAACCCTTTGAGGAAGCGCAACCCGTTGAATTGCGTCCCAATTGGACAGAAAGTGATGCTCAAGCAGTGATCTCAGCAGCCTATCGGCAGGTTCTGGGCAATGAGCACCTGATGGCCAGTGAGCGGTTAGTCGGAGCGGAGTCATTGTTGAAGCGGGGCGCTATTTCGGTGCGGGAATTTGTGCGGGCGATCGCGCTATCAGAACTGTATCGCAATAAGTTTTTATATCCCAACTTTCATGTTCGCTTTATTGAGTTGAACTATAAGCATCTCCTGGGACGAGCACCCTACGACCAGAGCGAAATTTCCTATCATCTGGATCTGTTCATCTCGCAAGGCTATGAAGCGGAGATTAACTCATACCTAAGCTCTGCGGAGTATGACAACAGTTTTGGGGATAACATCGTTCCCTATCACCGGGATTTTCAAGTGGATCATCCAGGACAACGGGCGATCGGCTTTAGCCGCTTGTTACACCTGTATCGTGGCTATGCCAACAGCGATCGCGCTCAGGGACAAAAACAACCCCGGTTAACCTGGGAAGTAGCCCGCAATCTGGCCACGCCCATTACGGCTCCGGCAACCAATGTGCTGGCGGGAGCAACCGGGGGTGCGCGGGGCGATGTTTACCGACTGCGGGTAGTGCGATCGGCTTCCCCAAATGCAGCCGTGATTCGGCAGAGCACAACTGAACTGCTGGTTCCTTACGACCAATTGACAACGAAGCTACAACAATTGAGCCGTTCTGGCAGTAAGGTAGTCAGCGTTACCGCTGTCTAAAGAAATCAATTGGAATAGTGGGGGAAATCAGAAATCGACATGGACGTTGTCACTGATGACTGGTTCTCCCTTGCTGCTCCAAGCCATTGATTCATCCCTGACTTTTATTCATGCTACCTATTGATTCTAAGGAGTAATTCAGATGGCCATTACGACAGCAGCGGCTCGTTTAGGAACATCAGCATTTAGTGATGCCGCTCCGATCGAACTGCGCCCTAATGCAACTTCGGGAGAGGTTGAAGCCGTGATTCAGGCTGTTTATCAGCAGGTTCTGGGTAATCCTCATCTGCTCAAATCGGAACGTCTGGTGATTCCTGAGTCTCTATTGCGCGATCGCAAAATTACAGTGCAAGAATTTGTGCGGCAAGTAGCGAAATCAGAACTGTACAAGCAAAAGTTTTTCTACAACTATTTCCACAGCCGCACGATCGAACTGAACTATAAGCACCTCCTGGGACGGGCACCCTATGACCAATCGGAAATTACCGAGCACATGAACCTGTATCAATCGCAAGGCTTTGATGCAGACATTGATTCCTATATTGACTCCCCGGAGTATCAGGCTTACTTTGGCGATAGTATCGTGCCCTACTACCGGGATTTAGTCACAACTGGCATCGGGCAGCGCTCCGTAGGCTTTACCCGTCTCCTCCAGTTGTATCGTGGTTATGCCAATAGCGATCGGGCACAGTTGATCGGCAGTACTCCCCGCCTGGTCAAAGATCTTGCTCGCAATACCGCGTCTGGAGTTGTGCCTCCTTCGGGCGTTGCAGGTGGCTTTGCCTTCCTCCCGGCGCAGAAAGGCTATGAATCCTACAGCGCGTTCGGTGGTTCAAAAGCCTTCGGATCGGGACGACTCTTCCGGGTTGAAGTGGCAGCCATCAGTGGTCCAGGTTATCCCAAGGTGCGCCGAGTCAACAAAGCGGTCATCATTCCTTATGAAGAACTGACTCCTCATATGCAAAGAGTACAGCGTCAGGGCGGCAAGATCGCAAGCATTACGCCACTTTAGATGATCAATAGAATCTGGAGATGATTCCTGGATGGAACGGTTGAACACGATAACCTATCCCATCCAGGAATTTTTGCGTTTCTGCAACGCTACTTCAAAACCACCCCACCCACCGTTCACCAAATGGTTGTGGCCCTTGAGCACTGGGAACTGATTTCACGGGAGCCAGAACGATAAGTAGTCAGACGAAATCAATGACGAAATCAATATGGAGGTAGCGATCGCATTGAAATATGACGCGATCGCCCTGTTAAATACTTGAGAAATGAGAGGTGCGATCGGGCTGATTGGTGTTTCAACCCTGTCTCAACTCTCTCACGATTTCCTGAGCCAGATTTTTAGACCATAGAGCATCAAAAGGACAGAG
>JBBIQC010000173.1:0-3966 GCA_037442585.1 Oscillatoriales cyanobacterium bin_317 | reverse complement strand
TGTCGGTTTTCGGGAGACAGCCACAGAAGCGCGTCTTCCACATCGGCTATTGGGTAAGTGTCATTCAGCAGAATGCAGGTAAGGAGGCGATGGATGGCGATCGCCTGCTGGTCGGTAAGCACAATCATTTAGTGGCATCCTCGATCGCCTTTGGAGAGAATGAGCAGCGCCCGATCAATCTCTCGAACTTTGATGCCGCGCAGGGCGGTCAGGAGCGATCGAATGAGGGCGACCTCATCGTCAGTAAGTGTGACCATGAATAATACCTCTAATGCAAATAAAGGTACTTATAAGTACCTTACCCTGATTAAATCATAAGAACATAGCCTTGACTAGAGGTAAGCTAAAGGATGTTGGCTGTGGTCACAAAGAAAAATCAGGTGACTATCTATCTATCTGATGAGATTAGAGATAGGGTCAAGGCGATCGCGGACAAAGAACGGCGATCGTTCAGCTTTGTCGTCGAGGAACTTCTAATTAAAGGTTTAGAGGCTGTAGAACCCGGAAATCAGGAGAAAGAGTAGCTGCTCTTGTGACTACCGATAAAGCCAGAATCACTGTATATCTCCCTCAAGAATTGAAAGATCGCTTAACCGTGATAGCGGAGCAGGATAAGCGATCAGTCAGTGTGCTGATTGAGATTCTGATTCTTGAGGCTCTAGAGGCTAGAAATAAAGGAAAGTAGAGCATCACCTTTAAGGTGTCAAGAAAAGACGAAGTGGTTATTTGATTTTCGCAATTTCTTTGAGCTTGTTGAAGGTAGTTACTCCAAAGTCTTTAATGTTGCAGACACTTTTTCTTCCAGTAGTTGACTGCTTCAGATTTGCCCAAGTCAATTTTCTACCAGGAGCTTTCCAATACTCAATAGCTTTTAACGTAGCTTCAGCATACTTTTCCTTTATCCCAGCTTCTATCAATGCGTCACGAATCTCATTGTCGCTGGCTGATAGCAAGTTTAATTTGTTTGGGATAGCTTCCCGCATTTCTTCTGACAGGGTTGTAATTCTACCTGACAGATTTTCTAGCTTGGCTTCAAGTAAAGATAAAGGAGTAATAAGACTTTGAAGCTCTACACTAAGATTCTTAAATCCACTATCAATTCTTGACTCCAAATTGCTAACTCTTAAATCCAGCTTCTTATCTGTTTCATTTTGATTTTTAGTAGAAGGTTGCTCTATTTGAGCTATCTGACGATCGACCTCTAACTGTTCCAGAATTGCTTTTTCATTACTAGGCTTCATTACGAATACAGTAATGCGATCGGGTAGATTCGGATTCAGTTCTCGTGCTGCTTTATAGGCATAGTACTCCAGGTAGCCATCTACTAATTCATATTCGTCGATTCCAAGAGGTTTCACTACTGGAATTCTAACTAACCCCTCTAATTCTGCAATTGAATGAGCAATTGCTTCAATTTCGGTAGACTTATTTTCAGGATTAAAGCCTCCCTTATCAAGATCTACTTGAATACAGTCAAGATCAACAATAGAAGTAAGTAGGCTCATAACTTAAATCTAGTTCTTCCAATTTACAGACCTATTAAACTCATAACTTCATCAGCAAGTTTCTCAAATTCTTCTGCTGCTTGAGAATCTGGTTTGTAGTCCAAAATGGATTTTGGATCAGGAATATCCAAATCTCCAACTTCAATGATACTTTCAACTGCCTTGGAGACATCTTGACGTTCAAAAATTCGAGATTGCAAAAGTGGAAAGTGATACCGATTTCTGACAACTTCCTCCATTTTAGGTAGAGTGTAATCAATAAATCTCGCAAATGTTGGCAGTTTAGTCGGTAATACTCCCAAAACCTTTAATTCTCCTCTCCCCATGTCTTCTCTGAACGTATTAATGTCAGTCACAAAGTTTCTAACATTCCTTAAACCCTCATTAGCGAATGGTTTAAGATCTGAAGGGATGATCAGGTAATCAGCCGCAATTAGAGCAATCCTGGCATAAATGTTTAAAGAAGGAGGTGTATCGATCAATACAATATCATACACATCTTTGACTAATTGTAGCTTTTTGACAAGTCTTGTACGGGCCTGTTCAGTTTGAACAAACTCCTGTTCATGTTCCATTAAGTCAATGTGGCTTGGGACTACATCGAATTCAGGTTCTGTACAGCACGATTTCCGAACAACTTCAAAAATGGGGTATTTCTCTCTTTCTCTTAATACGTGAAAAATGTAAGAATCTTTAATGGTATCACTTGCCTCATCATGAAACTTAATAAGACCAGTAGCAAAAGTCGTATTGGCTTGACTGTCAAGGTCTATAACTAATACCCGCTTCCCTTTCTTACTAAGAGCAGCAGCAAGATTAACAACAGTGGTAGTTTTACCAACGCCACCTTTGTTATGGTAAACGGCAATGACTTTCATAAGTGACTCCAAATTGGATTTAGGTTGTAATGCTTGTGAGGGCTTGGCTTGAAACAGAGTAGAAGAATCCACTAGTTCAGATTGAGCTTTTAATATTTCTCTGCCAACCAGCTTTTTGACTAGCTCAATATGAGTAGGAACCTCTGAACATAATAGTTGCAGAACAAGTTGAATCTGCCCATTACTTTGTTCGTATATTCTAAGCGATCGTCCGTTCGTTAATAATCCATAACGAACATTAAGGCTAGTTAAATAGCGACGGAATTTCCTAACATGGCGATCTAAATTCTGCTTTGGATGTTTAGCCTCCAGAATAAGTTGAAACTGATTCGACTGTTTGAGTAAATCACTAGCAATAGCTAAAAAATCAAGACGGAATTTTCCAAAGGTAACTTCCTGATTCCAGCTTTGGGGCGGATATCCTAATGCTGGTAAAAGATAATGGACAATAAATTTACTCTCAACCTCAGATTCATTACGGCATTGTCCTGGGTTAAAAAATGCAGACACTTTTCCTCATTTATTTTAGGAATTTTGAATACTGATGTGGCGCAGTAGAAGCGATTTATCCTGTTCTTCCACCTTCCTATACAATTCCCAATTCATCTGGAGGAATCACGTAATTTTCATGAAAACCTTAAATCCTGAAGAAAAGCTTTTATGTGAAAGTGAAGGAAAATACCTGCTGGTTTGTAGTACTCTCCCTCATTAAGTGCACAGCAATTGAACAGACAGCCATGTCTTCGGTAGGTGTAGCCAGCAGGCGATCGCGCACCAAGATGGAACGACCATTCAAATACACTGCACAAACGCTTGTATCTAGCAGGTAACGCACCCTTAATCAAAAGCTCCAGTCAATTGATCATCAAGAGCTTCTGAGATAATGCTCTCCATCATACAGACATCTTGTGCTTACGTTATGAAACCTCAATACACCCCAAAACAGGGGCAGTACCTTGCCTTCATCTACTATTACACCAAACTCAACGGCTACCCACCCGCTGAACGGGACATGCAGCGCTACTTCAAAACCACCCCACCCACCGTTCACCAAATGGTTGTGACCCTTGAGCAACGGGGACTGATTTCACGAGAACCAGGACAGCCACGTACTATCCGAGTGTTGCTAGCCCGCGACCAGCTACCAGATTTGCAGTAAAAGCAGGCCATGAAATCAACTCAGGAGTTCGATAAACTGAAGCTGTATAGCATAGAAAGAACTTGCGATCGGATGCCGTCTCGTGGAAGCAGAGCAACTTAAACAATTGGTTAAAGACAGCCTGCGGGAAGTGCTGCGAGAGGAACGGTTGAAACTGTGCCAGGTTCTCATTCCCTATATCACTGATAAAGAGATGCAGGAAATCGAGGCCAAGCTAGGTTCGCCCGCTGATTATAAAGACATAGAATTTGTCAACATGACGGATTGGGTAAAACATGGAACTCGTCCTCAGTAAAGCGTCCTATCTAAGTCACAATTAAAGTGCTAAAGTCGTACCTTTTCAAAAGATAGGAGTCACCCGTATCCCGACTACTTAGGGCTTGCTGAAAAAGTCGGAATCGAAGCAGTTGGAGTGAGGCAGATC
>JBBIQC010000172.1:6532-8410 GCA_037442585.1 Oscillatoriales cyanobacterium bin_317 | reverse complement strand
TGACCCTGGATTCGGCCCTACGTCACTGGCGAGGACAGGGGGGAGCCTGGAAGGGACGAGTCTATCCAGCCAGGGATTAGGGATCAGAGATCAGGGGTAAAGCACCGATCGCCTGTTTCCCTGTTGTTGCATCCCGGATTACAGCGGGGGAATTGGGCTGCACATAGAAGTTGCCTGCTTTGGCATCTACAAATAACGGATTTTCTAAAATGGCATTATTGCTGTTGATGGCGTAGATGTTCGCAAAATTATCTGGAGGCCAGCCAGCGTAAATGGGAGAGGGGAAATTGGTCGGATCAAAGATGAGATTGCGAGTAATGTTAATGACTTTTTGATTGAAGGCGGCTGCGATCGTCGCATGGTCTTTCAGATAGCGATCGCTGTAGCCAATTTGGAAGCCATTATTTTCACTGAAGATATTGTCTTTGACTTCAATGTTCCGCAGGTTGGTAGAAAAGAAATAGAGTCCGCCCGTAATCCAATAAAAATTCTCTTCCGGCTTTGGTTTGCCATAGCCATTGTGATAGATGGTGTTGTTGTAAATTTTGACATCTTCTCGCAGGCCATCATTTCCCCAGCGGCTGAAGAAAATGCCAGTGCCCCAATTGTTGTACAGCAAATTGTGGTGAAACCGAATATTTTTAGCCAGACTTCCTCCTTCCACTGAAACCACAAATCCGGCTCCCTCACAGTCATGCACCCGATTATTAAATACCTCAACATCTTTGAGTGCGCCAAAGTGACTATCGACGTACAAACCCTGCCGCTTGATGTGATGAACATGATTGTCATGCACAGTACCGTGTTGACTGACTTCTTTAATATCAATTCCTTCTTTCTGACTGTTGTAAATCAGGTTACTGGCAACTTCAAAAAACTTGACTCCACCTAGTGAAATAGCTTCATGGGGAGCTTCCTCAGTCTTGGGAAATCCCACAAAGCCACGATCAGGATCATTTGCATTGATCACCGTATTCCCGATGATTTTATGATCATGTCCTCCCCAAACCCCAATCCCTGGGGAAAAGGAATTTTCAGACGTGTTCTTAAGTAATTCAATATGGTGGCTGCTTCTCACCGTAAACCCTGAGTTGTAGGAATTGATGACCTTCAATCCTTGCACTCGGATATAGCTGACGTTTTCCAGTTGAAATGCACCCTGATCATGAGGATAGGGTGGCTTGCCGGATGGGGGTGGTACTTTAATCCTTTCCGCATCCAGGACAACTGCTTCTCCAGGAAAAGCGGCATAAACAATCCAGGCATTTTCAGTGCCAGAATTTTTGCTGCGGATTTGTTGGTTCAAAGCATACGTTCCGGCCCGCACATAAACGGTGTCACCTGCTTGTACGACCTCTGCCGCATGATTGAGTGTGGCCCAGGGAGATTGCTGTGATCCGACGTTGGAGTCTTTGCCATTGGGTGCTACATAGTAAGTCGTCTGCCGGGTTTCTGCATCACTCCAGGACGATCGCCACTCCTGACTGCCAACCAGGAAGAAACAGGTCAGCAAGGCCAGGGCCACAAACCCTAAAAATGCGCGTTGATTCATTTACTTCAGGTGAGTCAGAATTGCATCTAAATTCTTTTTCGCATCTCCAAATAGCATTTCCGTGTTGTCTTTATAAAAGAGGGGATTCTCAATTCCGGCATAGCCACTGGCCATACTGCGCTTCATGACGATCGCTTTGTGCGCTTTCCACACTTCCACCACGGGCATCCCGGCGATCGGGCTATGGGGATCTTCTACCGCACTGGGATTTACCGTGTCATTGGCCCCAATCACCAGCACCGCATCGGTTTCCGGCAGATCATCATTGATCTCCTCCATCTCCAGCACAATGTCATAGGGCACTTTCGCCTCCGCCAGCAACACAT
>JBBIQC010000172.1:0-6474 GCA_037442585.1 Oscillatoriales cyanobacterium bin_317 | reverse complement strand
ATTTCTGAAACCGAGTGTTGTGCCTGAGCGACCGCCATGCCATAACCCGGAACAATCACTACACTCTTCGCGTTTCGCAGGGTTTCTGCCGTCGCCGCTGGATCCGTTGTATGAACTTCGCCTTCCAGATGCGCCGCAGGTTGGGTAGCCGCACTACTGTCGGTGCCGAAGCCGCCCAAAATTACACTGATAAACGATCGGTTCATCGCCTTACACATGATGTAGCTGAGGATCGCCCCACTACTGCCCACCAGCGCTCCGGTAATAATCAGCAAGTCATTCGAGAGCATGAATCCTGCCGCGGCGGCGGCCCAACCAGAATAGCTGTTGAGCATAGAGATCACCACAGGCATATCGGCTCCCCCGATCGCCATCACCAGATGCACCCCCAGCAGGATCGCGATCGCTGTCATGATCAGCAGGGGAGGTAAGCCATCGTACCCTTCACTGCCAAGGAACCAGCCACCCAGCCAGATGGCAGCCGCCAGCATTGCCAGGTTGAGTAAATGTCGTCCGGGAAGGAGCAAGGGCTTACTGGAAATCAACGCCCGTAACTTGCCAAACGCCACAATGGAGCCGGAAAACGTCACCGCCCCAATAAACACCCCGACGAAGATTTCGACTTCGTGGATGACTTCTTCGACTCCGGTAAAGGGCTGCACCGGGGACAGATAGTTGGCAATGCCGACCAGCACCGCCGCTGCCCCCACAAAGCTATGCAAAATTGCCACCAGTTCTGGCATGGAGGTCATGGCGACCCGTCCTGCCACGATCGCCCCAATGATCACCCCCGGCAACATTGCCGCCGCCAGCGTGCCATATTCATTGATGCCAAAGTTGTTGATCCAGCCTGCACCAATCGCTGTGGCTGCGATCGCCAGAATCATACCAATAATGCCAAACAAATTTCCGCGTCGGGCAGACTCCTGATGCGATAGGCCACCCAGACTGAGAATAAACAGGGCACTGGCCCCGATGTAGGAAACGGTGAGTAAGCTGCTAGTCATAGGGTTGGGGAGAGGGGTGAGTGGATAGTGATTAGGGGAGGGGTGGAGAGGTGAAGGGGTGGAAAGGTGAAGGGGTGGGTAGGGGATCACTATTCACCATCTCCTATCCACCTTTTTACTTCTGGAACATTTTCAGCATTCGTTGGGTGACTAAAAAGCCGCCGGAGATGTTGATGGTGCCGATCAGGATGGCGATCGCGCCCAGAATGGTGGTGGCAGAGGTGGGCGCACCAGAGAGTTGCAAAATGCCGCCGATGATGATGATGCCGCTGATTGCATTAGTGACGCTCATCAGAGGAGTGTGCAGCGCTGGCACCACATTCCAGATCACCTGCCAGCCGACGAAGCAGGCCAGCACAAACACCGTCAGGTGAGACAGGAAGGAGGGGGGTGCGCTGATCCCAATTCCGACCAGGGCAAGTCCAGCTAAGATCAGCCAGAGCAACCCTTGAAAACTCGCTTTGGTGGCTGGTTGCTCGGTTGCAATTGCAGACGCAGCATCGGTAGGTTTGGCCACTTCCGGTTTGGTCGCTTCCGGTGCAGGTTTGGTAGGTGCAACAGGAGCTTCAACTTTTGGTGTTGTCTGAGTGGCCGGAGTCGGGGTGGAGGGAGCCGCAGGTTTGGGAGGTGGCCAGGTAATTTCACCATCCCGCACCACAGTGGCACCGCGAATGACTTCATTCTCAAAATCAATGCAGTAGTTTTGACTGCCGCCTAACTCATCTAACAGGTGAAACAGGTTCGTACCGTAAAGCTGACTGGCTTGTTGCGCCATGCGGCTGGGTAAATCGGTATAGCCAATGATGGTGACTCCCTTGTAGCGATAGGCTTCTCCGGGTTTGGTGACTTCACAGTTACCGCCCTGCTCTGCCGCCAGGTCTACAACGACAGATCCCTCTTTCATGCTGTCCACCATGTCACGAGTAATCAGCAGGGGAGCTTTGACACCCGGAATCAGAGCCGTGGTGATGATGATGTCTACATCCCTGGCCTGTTCAGCAAACAAAGCCATCTCCGCTTTGATAAACTCTTCACTCATGACTTTGGCGTAGCCGCCCTGCCCACTGCCGTCTTCTGCAAACTCCAGTTCCAGGAATTCGGCTCCCATGCTTTCGACCTGCTCTTTCACGACAGGCCGAGTATCAAACGCCCGGACGATCGCCCCCAGATTTTTTGCGGCCCCGATCGCTGCCAATCCCGCAACTCCTGCTCCAATAATCAACACCTTGGCGGGAGGCACTTTCCCCGCAGCGGTGATTTGTCCGGGAAAGAAGCGATCGAAATGACTGGCCGCTTCAATCACCGCCCGATATCCGGCGATATTGGCCATCGAACTGAGGGCATCCATTTTCTGGGCACGGGTGATCCGGGGAATGGCATCCATCGCCAGTACCGTGGCTTTCCGCGCTGCCAGATCCTCTAGCAACTCTGGATTCTGAGCCGGGTAGATAAAGCTGATCAGCGTTTTTCCGGCCTGCAACAACTCTGTTTCTGATTTACCAATGCTGGGATGCTGTTGCGGAGGCCGCACTTTCAGCACCACATCCGCTTCATTCCATAATTTGGTGGCATCTGGAACGATCGTGCAGTCCGCTTGCTGATAACTCTCATCCGGAAAATTGGCCGCCTGCCCCGCTCCGGATTCAACTAAAACCTCAAAACCCAACTTTTGTAGTCGTCTTGCAGTGTCTGGAGTGGCTGCAACCCGGCACTCACCGGAAAAGACTTCTTTAGGAATTCCGACTTTCATACCCCTTCCTTCAGGCAAACCATCTCTAATGTGGTGTGTTTCTCACAACAAACTGGGCTTCTTGCAGAATGATTTAACAAATCCTTTACGAGCGAAAACAATTGGCAGCAGAAATGACAATCTCCTCACGACCAAGTGAGATCGATGCCTGACTCAGAAGATCATCAAAATACTTCCTGCGATCGGCGTGTTCCTCACCCCCTGTACAGGGCTGCTCTGACTCCGTTGTATCGTGCCAAACATGATGAAATTTGCTATTTCAGTCAACCCTTAAAAAGGGATAGCGTTGCAGTTCTTCCCGCGTCCAGTAAGATAGCCCACACCATTGCCCCACGGTTTCGACCACCACAATCGCATCCGAATCCTGGAATGCGATCGTGCCAGGTGTCCCCGCTTGCTCCAGAGCCTGCAAGACCATCTCATCCAGAAACCGTTCTTCATCATGGCTGGAAAGCCTACCCTTAAAACCACGACGGTGCATCCGGATGTGGAAACGCTTGCCCGCCAGTTGGGGAATCCACTGTAACACCGCCTCTTTCGCTTTGGCCTCAAATTCTGCAGGCGACTGAAAGGTAAACGTGGTCATCACCGGAACTAATCGTGCCAGGAACGCAAATTGCTCCGGTGCTTGCGCGATCGCATCGCGTAATGCTTCCAGCAACTCTGGAATATTCTCCACCTGCATTCCCAGCACATTAAAGAAGTTGGTGGTGTTTACCGACCCAAACTCTTGAAGCACTTTGAACGCAGATCTAAATCCTTGCTCGTGCAAACTGACCACAACATTCACGACTGCTCACCTACCCCCTGCCAGCCTTCACACTTTGGCAATCCCTGGAAATTGCCATCATGCGTTACCGCCAAAAATTACGCCAAGATTGGCATTCTACTTAAATCGCTGCCGGAACAATGAGCAATGCCCAGATCATGACGGCCAGGATCAATGCAACTAGACCAATCAGGAAATCTCTTAGTTCATCGGGGAACGGAGTGGTGTGTCGCATACCTGTCACCCCCTACTAAATTCCATCCTCTCTACTCCTATTGTCCTCCTAAATGCTTAGAGGTGGGAAAGGAAAAGTGCTAAGTTTTCTATCGTTTGCGCTCCGATCGTTACAGATAGATCAGCTTCGCTGCGCGTGGGTCAGAGCTTCGAGAATTTTGCGTTGTTGCATGATGTCGATCGTTCCAGTCAGGTCGATCGCTTGCATGGTTCTCAAACGGATAGATTCTGCCCAAATTCTAACAGGGCGATCGTGCTCTGAGGTTCTGCTTTGGCGTTGAGGAATCGGGGTCAAACAGTCATGAAGAACTGCTGAAGTACAATAGACTCCAGCGTGAGGCAAATTCTATGAGCGATCGGATAGCCCGGATTTATAACTCTTTTGACCCATCTCGTCCTTTGCCAGCAGGCGACCCACAATATGTAGATTTTCGGCAGGTGCGGGGGGATGAGGACATTGTGAGTGATTTGGGCAAGCGGATTCGCAACTCGGATCAAATGACCTGTCAGCTTTATACTGGGCACCGGGGTAGTGGCAAATCTACGGAATTGCGGCGATTACAAAAAAGCCTGGAGGATCACGGCTTCTATGTGGTCTATTTTGAGGCGGATGAAGAAGATATCGATCCGCAAAATGTGGAATACATCGACATTTTACTGGCCTGTACGCGGCGGTTTCTGAAAGATATTCGCTCGGCGAATGCGGCTCCAATTCAAAATTGGTTGCGCGATCGCTGGCAGGAACTGAAAGACCTGGCGCAGATGGAAGTTGCCGTTGATAAAATCAACCTGGAGCAATCCCTGTCGGTGTTTACCAAACTCACGGCCAGCATTCGGGCTGAACCCACTCAACGGGCCAAAATTCGTGACCGGGTAAATCCTCACACCACCACTCTGTTGCAGGCGTTGAATGAGTTCATTGCTGATGCCCGACTGCATTTACCCAATGGCAAAACCAAACTGGCGATGATTGTAGATAACCTGGATCGAATTCCGATCGACTTCCGGGACAATGGCCGCAGCAATCATGAGGAAATTTTTCTCGATCGCAGTGAGCAATTGAAGGGACTGGATTGTCACATGGTTTATACCGTGCCCATCGCGCTGGTCTATTCCCGCTGGGCAAATGAGGTGCAGGCGATCTATGGTAAAACTCAGGTGCTGCCAATGGTGATGGTGCAGCAGCCAAATGGCACAGTGTTTCCAGCCGGACTCACGGAACTGCGACGGGCGATCGAGGTGCGGATACAACCTCATGCCGCTGGCATCGATCTGGAGACTCAGATTTTTGATAGTCATGACACGTTACAGCGTTTGTGTCTGGCCTGTGGTGGACATATCCGGGAGTTGATGCAAATGATGCAGGAAGCCCTCAACCGGATTGATCAATTTCCCATTGGGGCGAGGGCCGTACAGCGGGCGATCACGGAACTGCGGGCGGTATATCAGCGGACAGTGGAAGAACCGGAGTGGGCGCGGCTGGCTCTGGTGAGTCACCGTCGAGAGATGCCCAACGATAACGAGCACCGCAGCTTATTGCAACGCCGCTGCATTCTGGAATACCGCTGTCTGGATCAGGAGGGGGAGATTTGCACCTGGTATGATGTGCATCCGCTGATCTACAAACTGCAACGGTTTCAGGATGAGATGGCTAAATTAAAAGTGCAAAATGAAAAATGAAAAATTTGGGATGATTTTGCATGACTAATTTTTAACTTTTAATTTTTAATTTTTAATTGTCCTACACTGAACTCATGACAGCAGATTCCTTTGACTGGGATGAGGAACTACCCCCGGAGACCGAGGATGAGGTCTACCGTGCTTTGCGGCGTGCTCTGCAACGTAAACAGGGATTTGGGCTGTTCTTTGTCCAGTGCTCCAAAAGCCAGGGGGAAAGGATTGTCGCGAACTTACGGCGAGATTTGCCGCAGCAGCGGATCCAGGAATTGCACCTTCAGGGAGAAGTTGCTACTCTTTATGACCAGATTGCCACCCTCTGGCAGCAACAACCTTTTGATGTATTGGTGCTGGAAGGGTTGGAAGCTTCCCTCTATGCCTATGAAGACGTGAAACGCTTCAGTGGCTGGAGCAGTGAGGAGATTTACACCTACAGTTGGAAAGGCGTTCCCAAGATTTTGAACCACCTGAACCAGCAGCGAGAACATCTGCAAAATGATTTCCCGGCTCGGTTTGTATTTCTGGTGCCACCCTTTGTCGTGGATTACTTCATCCAACGAGCCGCCGACTTTCTGGATTGGCGTTCCGGCCTGTTTCGCTTTTCCCCTGACCCCAGAGAGATTGTCAAAGAATCTGAGCGATTTGTGGGAGGAGATTACGCTGAGTACTGCACCCTGACTCCTGATGTACGGCTCAAAAAAATCTTAGAACTCAAGACTTTACAGGAACTGTGTTCCGACTCTGAGAGCCGAGCCAATTGTTTATTTGAACTTGGCTTGCTGTTCGCCGCAGAGAAAGATTATGGAAATGCCATTACGAGTTGGGAGATAGCTCTGAGAGTTAAACCGGACAAGCACGCAGCCTGGTATAACCGGGGCAATGTGCTGGATGACTTGGGGCGCAACGAGGAGGCGATCGCCAGCTATGACCAGGCGCTGAAAGTCAAACCGGACATGCACGAAGCCTGGTTAAACCGGGGCAATGCGCTGGCTGCCTTGGGGCGCAAACAGGAGGCGATCGCCAGCTATGACCAGAAC
>JBBIQC010000171.1:0-8415 GCA_037442585.1 Oscillatoriales cyanobacterium bin_317 | reverse complement strand
AATGCCACTTGCCCTGACTACTGACCCTATTTCGCTCACGACTGATGCCAATGGCGTTGTCCGTATTACTGGGACTCGCGTAACACTGGACACAGTTGTTATGGCTTTCCTTGAAGGCTCTACGGCAGAAGAAATCGTCGAGCAGTATCCATCCCTCCAGCTTTCAGATGTCTACTCGGTTATTGGCTACTATTTACGACACAAACCCGAAGTGGATACTTATTTTCTAGAGCGTCAACAATTCGCAGCCCAAGTCCGTCAAGAGGCTGAGCAGCGTTTTGATCCAGTTGGTATCCGCGATCGCTTGTTAGCAAGGCGTAATCAGCCAAAGTAATCCTGTTTATGGTGAAATTCCTGGTTGATGAGAATTTTAACAATCAGATTATTCGTGGCCTTCTCCGCCAAAACCCCAACGTCGATATTGTTCGTGTTCAGGATGTAGGTCTATCTGAGGCAGATGATCCAACGGTTTTAGAATGGGCAGCCCAAAAAGAGCGAATCGTTTTAACTCATGATGTTGCAACGATGACACGATTTGCCTACGAGCGAATACAAGCAGGTTTATCCATGCCTGGATTGTTTGAGATCAGCCGTCGTGTTCCAGTCGGCTTAGCAATTGAAGAGATTTTACTAATTGCGGAGTGTAGTCTTGAGGGAGAATGGGAAGGACAAGTGCGGTTCTTACCTTTACGGTAAAAGTACGATCGCCCCTCTCCCTGTAGGCCAGTTGCCACCTCGATCGCATTCGTAAAGTGATTGCAAATCCGGCTTTTAGGGTGGATGGTGCTGCCATTGAGCGAATACACTCGTTAAGTGAACTCTTTTCATTTCGATAGGCGGCCTGCATGACTCATCCCACTCTCATTTCGGCACTGGTAGATGGTATTAAATTTGGCACCGATGGCTGGCGGGGGGTGATTGCGGCGGACTTTACCTTCGATCGCGTCAGGCTAGTGGCGGCGATCGCGGCTCAGGTGCTGGCAGACAACTACAGTCAGGTTACCAATGGCAGTCGCACGGTTATCGTAGGGTACGATCGTCGCTTTTTGTCCGAAGACTTTGCCCGGGCAGCGGCGGAAGCGGTGCAATCTGTGGGTTTTGATGTGCTGTTGTCGGAAGGGTTTGCGCCCACTCCAGCCTTCAGTTGGGCCGCCAAACAACAAAATGCTCTGGGTGCGCTGGTGATCACAGCCAGCCACAATCCTGGAAAATACTCCGGCTTGAAGGTGAAAGGAGCCTTTGGTGGTTCAGTGGCTCCGGCAATTACGCAGCAAATTGAAGCCCGGTTGTCGGCAGGCATTGTGCCCTCTGCAACGCCCGGAACCTGGCAAACTTTTGATCCCTGGCAGAGTTACTGTGAAGGGTTGCGAACCAAGGTGAATATCGGTCAGATTCGAGATGCGATCCTTCAGGGAAAACTGACCGTGTTTGCCGATGTGATGCATGGGGCGGCTGCCGGAGGATTGGCGAAATTGCTGGATGCTCCAATCCGGGAAATTAACAGCGATCGCGATCCGCTCTTTGGAGGTGGTGCGCCTGAACCTTTACCCAAGTACCTGTCAGAACTGTTTCATCAGATTCACAGTTATCGCCAAACCCACCCCACTGGCCTGGCCGTCGGATTGGTGTTTGATGGGGATAGCGATCGCATTGCGGCAGTCGATGGTCAGGGAAATTTTCTCAGTTCGCAAATTCTGATCCCCATTCTGACTCAGCATCTGGCGGCCAATCGTGGCTACACCGGGGAATTCATCAAAACCATTAGCGGCTCTGACCTGATGCCCAAGGTTGCCGCCCTGTATAACTTACCTGTGTATGAAACTCCAATCGGCTACAAGTACATCGCCGATCGCATGGTGGAAACTCAAGTCTTGCTGGGTGGCGAAGAATCCGGTGGCATCGGCTATGGCCATCACATTCCCGAACGGGATGCCCTGCTCTCGGCGCTGTATGTGCTGGAGGCGATTGTCCAATCCAACACCGATCTGAGCGATCTCTACAAAGACTTGCAGCAACGCACGAACTTTGTCTCCAGTTACGATCGTATCGACCTGCCCCTGTCCGGTATGGAAGCCCGCGCCCGCTTACTCAACCAGCTAGAAACCCAACCCCTGACCGAAGTTGCAGGTCAGAAAGTGGTCGATTGCCTGACTGTAGATGGCTATAAGCTGCGTCTGGAAGATGGCCGCTGGCTTCTGATTCGATTTAGCGGGACGGAACCCGTGCTGCGCCTCTACTGTGAAGCCAAAAATCTCGATCAGGTACATGAGACGTTGGAATGGGCGAGAGATTGGGCGAGTAAGGCTTAATTGCACCTGCTTGGCAATCTCTCAGCCAGCGGCGGATCGCTCGTCCGGTTACCTCCTGACTGGTTTCTCGCAGGGCAGAAGGAGCCTGGTTATCCATTGGGTGAGAACCGTAGCGAGAATACAGGGTGGCCAGTTGCCAGCCTGTGCTGGAGCTATAAGCCAGAATCAGCCAGTGAAACTGTTGGATATCTTGTCGGCGCTGGGTTTCGTATTGCCGTTCCAGCACGGTGAAAAAACTCTGGTGCAGTTGGCTGTCGGGAGAATGGGGAGAACCACTGTAGGTGATTGGCAAAGGAGTGAGGTCAGCTTGACTGGCAGCGATCGCATATCGCTTGGACTGACTTCCTCCCTGCTGATGACTGATCCGGTTGATATATTCCGGCAAGTCCCGCAATAAAGCACTGATCAGTGGCTCTATCTCTGTGGGACAAGTCGTTAAAGGACGGATGGGTGGCTTGATTTTGGAGTCCGCTCGAGACTCAGATGGATGCGTCGTGGGAGCAGCCTGACTCATACTGGCGACTGGTGTTCCCAGATGCATCAATGTCAGGGCGATCGCCACTCCACCTTTGCCAACCCCACCTGATCGACTCATAAGCGACTCTCAAAAAATACCATTCAAGATATCATCTTGTTAGCCCTTTGAGTAATCGTGATGTTTCTCATCAGCAATTCTCAGTATGAGAACCGTTCTCAATTTCTGTATAACGACAACGGCTGAAATACTGATTTTCTCGTTAGCTCTATGCAGAACTCGATGCCTTTGCAACCCGAAAAACAGTACGAGAGTACCAAAATGAGAATTGCTGGTTTCTCATTGCTCAGTTGCTGCAATTCGTGCCTTTTTCACTGCTGCGTCGAGGTACTGAAATTACCGTAACGGGCCATCGGGCTACCGGGCGAGTTCCCGATTTGATGGTGTTGACGGAGGAAACTGCCGCCGCATTGGAGGGCGTGAGCCGCAGTATTTTACTGCCGGATATGCCGCCACCTGCCTTAGTAGTGGAAGTGGTGTCACCCGGAACACGCAATGAGCAGCGAGACTATCGTTACAAGCGACCCTTAATGACTGCGGCCCAGGTATTACAGGCAAAAATGGCGTAAATCTTCTTGGCTTGCCATACGACATTCAACAACATCAATATCTGTAGCAACAACAGAGTTTGCAGGGCAGGTTGTGCTATCCACTTTTCCCCCCTGTAAAACTCAATCCTTGAATGAAGTAGCGATTGAAAAACGCATAGATGGCGAGAGCCGGAAGTGTAAAGATCATTGAGGCCGCCATGATGTAGTTCCAGTAGCTGATGTATTGCCCTTTGAAAGCATTCAGACCCACAGGCAGCGTAAACATTTCAGGGTCAGCCATGATCACTAGAGGAATGAGAAATTCGTTCCAGGCGGCCATAAATACAAAAATGGTCTGGGCAGCAAGAGCGGGTTTGGCTAAGGGCAGGACAATCCGAAAGAAGGTTTCAAAGCGACCCAAACCATCTAAAGCGGCAGCTTCTTCCAGTTCTTTGGGGAAGTTGACAAAGAATTGGCGCATCATGAAGATGAAGGTAGCATTCACCGTTGCTGGAACGATCAAACCTGTGTAGGTATTCAACCAGCCGAGAGACTTCAGAATTAAAAACTTGGGGAGTAAGGTAACCTGTCCAGGAATCATCAAAGCGGCCAGAATCATCCAGAACCAAACCTGATTGCCAGGGAAGGAAATTCTGGCCAGGGCATATCCAGCCATTGAGTTAAACAGCAAATTCAACAGGGTAATGACGATCGCCGCGATCGCGCTATTCAACAGCCAGCGACCAAATAATGGCTCTTGCAAAAATATCGTCCGATAGTTCTCCCAGGTAAACGTTTGGGGTATCAAATTTGCTCCCCCCGCCGCAATTTCTGCCAACGGTTTGAAGGACGCAGACAAGGCCCATGCGAACGGCAGGATCGTAATCACCGCATAGAGAATCAGTACGCCATAGAGTAAGCCAGTTGTCCAGTAGAAGTTTTTCATAATCCCTAATCCCCCAACCGCTCTTCACCAAAGACTTTACGTTGCACGAAGGTCGCTGCAATTAATATCAGTGCCAGTACCAGAGTCAGAGCCAGCGCATAGCCCATGTCCAGGCTTTTGAAGGCGTATTGGTAAATCAGAAGCACGATCGTCAATGTGGAGTTATTGGGACCACCGGATCCGGCTGAGAAGATGTAGGATTGGTCAAACAGTTGGAAGGTGCCGATCATGCCCATGACCACCACAAAGAAGGTAACAGGCTGGAGAAACGGTAAGGTGATATACCATAAATTCTCCCACTGGCTGGCCCCGTCTAATGTGGCCGCTTCATAAAGCGACTCTGGAATATCCTGTAAAGCGGCCAGGTAAATCACCATAAATAGGGGAGCCGTTGACCAGATATTCATGATCATGATGCCTTTCAATGCCACGGCTGGATCACCTAGCCAGTTATAAGATGGCAAGCCCAAGAAACTGAGAATGGTATTCAGTAATCCATTGGAGTTATAAATCCACATGAAGATTAACGTGAGGACGGCTGAAGAAGTTACAGTCGGTAAAAAGAAAATAATTCTGAACCAGTGTTTGCCTCGAATCTGACTATTTAGAATGAGTGCTAAGGTCAATGCCAGAATAGTTTGAACTGGAACAACAATCAGGGCGTATTCAGCCGTATTTTTCAGAGCGATCCAAACTCGTTCATCACTGAATATACGAATAAAGTTTTTGAAGCCCAGAAATCGGAAGCTCACTTCCCCCAGCAATTGGACTTTGTAAAACGATAAAATAACCGCAAATATAACGGGCAGGATTAAAAAAACTCCCGCAACAATCATCGTCGGAGCCATGAATAGGTAGCCAGTGATGGCTTCGCGATCGCGTTGTCGTGCCCAGAATTGCTGAATTGAGGAATTCATACGATTTTGGATTTTAGATTTTGGAATTTGGATTAGGACTATGGCATTACCAGCTTAATCAATCCCGTCACCACCAGAATCACTACCTCCACCAAAATCACTGTCTCCACCAAAATCACTGCTATCGAAATCGCTACTCAAGTCGCTGTCACTACCAGAACCAAACCAATCAGACCACCATGAACTACTATCTGCCATCTCATGGCTGCTGGTGCGATCGCTGAGATCAATCACATCACAGGCATCAAAACTTAACTTACAGCTAACTAATTGGCCAGATAAATCTCCCGGTTGGCTGTGTCCTGTGCTCGTTTCATGGCTGTGGGTAGGGGTTGCTCACCTAACAGGGCACTGACGAACTGGTTATTGAAGTTTGTGCGGATGGTGGGTAGATTCTCGCCCGCCTGCCAGATCGTGGCATAGGTGGCTCCTTTGACGAAGGGGGCATACAGGGGATTGCGATCGTACCCCAGTTCAGATAGGAGCGATCGCCGGGAGGGTAAGGCTAATCCCTGGTTGGCCCAGGCTTTCATGCCCTGTTGATCGGTTAAATAGCGAATCAATGTCCAGGCCGCCTGTTTATGTTTGGACTGACGGTTGATCACATAGGCTACTGTAAACGACATGGTGCCCCGTTTCCCATTGATGGTAGGAACTTCTGCGGTGCCATAGGAGAGGTTAGGAAAGGTTTCCTTGAAATAGGGAATTGACCACGGCCCTTCAATCACCATTGCCGCCTTTTCCTGACCCAACATCTCACTGCCCCACGTAGCCCCCACATCTGTGGGTTGGGCGGAGGAGCGATCGCGGCGATATTGATCGACGACCAATGCCAAGCCTTTCACTCCCTCTGGAGTGGCAAAAGCCGCATAGCCATACTGATTCACTAACTTGCCGCCAAATGCCTGAATCATAAACTGCTGCCGCGCTAATTCGGGAGCCAGACCAAAGCCATACTGCTGGATACTGCCTCCCGGCTTCTGGATGGTCAGGCGTTTGGAGACGGTTAACAGGTCATCCCAGGTTTGTGGAGGTTGAGAGATCCCAGCAGCGGCCAGCGATCGCCGATTGTAGAACAGAGCCAGGGTGGAAAAATCTTTGGGCACTCCATAGAGCTTGCCATCCGACTGAAAAGCACTGAGCAGAGACGGTTGCAAGTCCTCCAGGTGAAAATCGGCAGTAATGTAAGGATCCAGTGGTTCCAAAACCCCAGATTTCACCAATTTGGGAGCTTCAAACGCTTCCAAATAAAACACATCGGGAGCGACCTCCCCAATCAAACGAGTGCGAATCACATCCATGTACTCGCTGTTGATCGCTTCGTACTTAACTTTAATGGTTGGATTTTTGGCTTCAAAGTCTCGCAGCAGTTGACCCAGAAGTTTTCCTTCGTTGGGATTACTCTGCCAACCGCTGAATCGCAACGTCACGATCGCTTCTTGAGAGACGGCAGCATTGCCTCCTAACTGTGGAGTTGAACTGGAGGAGCAGGCAGAAAGCCCGATCGTTCCCACGGTCTGCAGCACAACAGCTACCAGCACCCATCGTAAAGGCACATTTGTCAGCTTATGACGCAGCGATTTTAACGGGGCGATCGCCATAAAGGATTCAGGTAAGCCAAGAAGCTTATTTTATAAGCAAGATATCGTACTCTAGATAGCCCCAAAAGTCCGGTTAACCTTAGCGCCCTGATTGCTAACAAATCTTTGTAACTACCCCATTTCTGGCCAGCCGTTTAACTCCCATACTCTTTGGGCACTCTAAATCTGAAATCTCTACCAAGTAAACTCTCTACCAACAAGTTTTCCAATCGGGTGCTCTACCTGTTCATGCTAGTGCAGCAACAGGAGAAAGAGCCTTGTTAACGAAACAGGAATTACAATTAGGGTTAAGCCAGTTCACGACGATCGACGGCTGGTATCAGCACTGTTTACATCAGTTTGTGTTTACCGATGGAGTCAAGTGGTTATGCGATCGTACCCAATGTAGCGGTTTACTGACCGCGATCGCCTATTACCAATTCCGGATTAAGCTGCAATACCGCTCCCTGGAACCGTTCCAGATCTGGCATCTGACATGCTCGGAAGATGGATCGGGAGTGTTGACCTGTAAAACACCGGGAACCAGCAAAGTAATCATCTGCAAAGAATTGGACTCTGTGGATCGCAGCCTGGACGACCTGACACTCTGGCTGGTTAACGGTATGTTACTCCTGCCGAACGAGTATCGAAGTCTGTGTGTACTTCAGTAAAGACAACAGAAATTACTTTGAAGGGTACCTGCTAAACCCCGATAGATCCTGGACAATAAAAGATGCTCAGGGAAATGGGTGGTTAGTTTCAGATGTGCCTGTAACGGCTGCAAAATCCGATCGCAATCCAGTGCCAGTATGTCATTAGGGATCGGGGGAAGGGTGGCTTTTCCCCGTTACCCTCTGTCTTCTGCCCTGTTCTAGCGTTTGTTTCTTAACAAAGATTATTCTTTGTCTCTTAATCTCTTCATTAAGGTTTAGTGTATTTCAGTAATTCTACGACCATCGACCCTGGGCCACCCTAAAATAGGTTGCTGAGGAACAGACCTGGAATCATGGCCTAACATCTCAGTCACCTTCATTGATTCATTCCTTTCAAACCGTGCCATTAAAGCTCAATGCGGATCATCTTCAAGCGATGCAATTCCACGCGCAGCAGGTTTACCCTGAGGAATGTTGCGGATTGTTACTTGGATTTGCCGAGCCAGAAGGGAATAGATTGGTAGAAGTTCGGGCCGTCCAAAATGCCTGGGATAAACAGATTGCCAGTGAAATGGCAGCCAATCCCTCGATCACCAAAGCCCGTCGTTACTGGATTTCTCCTGAAGAAATGCTGGTAGCCATGCGAGATGCCCGCGATCGCGGTATGGATATTATTGGGATCTATCACTCTCATCCCGATCATCCCGCTTTGCCTTCCGAGTGCGATCGTCAACTGGCATGGCCGCAATACTCTTACGTTATTCTGTCTATACGGCAAGGGGAAGTTAGGGAACTCTATAGCTGGCAACTTGATGAGCACCATCAATTCCAACCCGAAGAACTCATGGTTCTCGATCCCTGATCCTCGATCCCTGATCCCCAATCCCCACCCCCTTTTTCCATATCACTTACCAAACTCACTATGCTAAATCCCAATCTGGACGA
>JBBIQC010000170.1:4015-8418 GCA_037442585.1 Oscillatoriales cyanobacterium bin_317 | reverse complement strand
AACCATTCACCCTCCTGGACAAAGTTGGAAACATATTTACCCCATACAACATTTTATGGGCTGACCTTGACTCTAGTCTAGCGACTCTCGTCTGGTAACCCGTTCGCCTTGATCCAACCGCCTACTTTTTATTAGCCGAGGAATTGGATGGAGCCGGGGGTTGGTCAGCACGGTTTCTGGGATAAGGAGAGTCTACAAACCCCAATTCAAATAATTGCTGATAGGCTCTTTGACCCAAATCCCGGGTGGGTTGTTGACTGCGAATGATCTGAACCAGGAGGGGAACTGCTAGTTCCGGCTGGTTTTGTGCCCGATGTACAACCGCTAACTGATAGGTTGCTTCGTCCCGCATTTGAGCTGTTTCCAGGGCTTTACGACGCTGGCTATCGGAGATGCGGTTATCAATGCCAGAAAAGCTACTCGCTAGATCCTGGTAAAAATTGGAAAGCTGGTTGAAGACCTGACGCGCTTCTTGCAATTTCTTGACAGCTAAAGGATAATTTTGAGCAGCAACGGCGGCGTTGGATTCTTGCATTAAGCGCTGTCCAGCCTGCAGACTGAGAATCCCTGTTTCTTGCCCAGATGGACGTACCACATTGGGATCACTGGGATCAATGGGTTTTGCCTGATTCGGCCCCTGTGGTAACTCTTGAGCCAGGATCTTAGCTGGCTTGGCAATGACAGCCGCTGTTATCACTGATAGAGAAATTAAGCTGACTGTGTGAAGGAGACGGGTATTTCCAAAAAGGTTCATGGGCCGTTGGTGCAGTAAGAAACAAGTAAATCGGACAGGGTTGCAATGGGACTTACGTATATTACCACTGCTAACTGACCCTGCGTTGAAATACCTATTGTGTTTCTCTGTTGAATTTAAGATCCATGTGCGTTGGGGGGAGGGGATTGGGGATTAGAGATTGGGGGGACGCTGCGATTGGCCAGTTGCTCCAGGACTGACTGGATCGTGACATTGAGTTGCTCAGCATCTCGTTTTGGGGAACCCGTGCAGTATTCTGCCACTTGAATGGTAGGGCCAATGCATACTCTAGTCTTACACCGCCAAGGAACCAGGGGATGGCTGTAGTGGATGCTGATAGGAACGATTTGAACGCCCAGGTTCTTTTTCTGCATTTCGGCTTGAACTGCCAACCGCGCTAAACCGGGTTTGAGAGGATGAATCTGATCCTCACGGAAGATGTTGCCCTCAGGAAAAATGACTAATGTCTCTCCGGCTTCTAACAGGTCTACCCCATGCCGGAGACTGGCGATCGCGGGTCGCTTGGTATTAATGGGAAACCCTCCCAACCGCCGAATAAACCACCCCTGTAGCCCTGTCACCTCGTCTGCCGACACCATATAGCGGAGATGCCGCCCTGTAATATGCCAACCCGCTGCGTAAGGAACCATCACCGCATCCCAGCGGGAACGGTGAGTTGGTGCAAAAATGACTGGGCCAGACTGAGGTAAGTACTCCCGTCCATAGACTTCGATCGTACCGAAATAAAACGGAAATACAAGATAGCGCCCTAGCGGATAGACCAGGGAAAGCAACCAGGGTGAAAACTTTGAAGGTGCAGGCTCAGCCGCCTTTTTCTGCTTCTTTTCAGGGATATCTTGCTGTTCAGGGATATCACCAGACGGAGGTGCAAAAAGGGACCGGTGCAAAATCCGGTCAGGGGTCTTGGCTGAGCGGATTTCAGGTTTAGGATGAGAGAGGGGGGATCCAAGCCGAGTCATGGCATCGGTCAAGCGCATGGGAGATAGGTGGTGAGATGCAAGAGGGGGTAAAAAATACTATTCCTACCGTAAATGTCCCTAGCTGAGATGTCCGAGCGTGAGGGACAGTTTAACTGCTGTCATGAAGGCTGTTCACGACGATCAACACGACGATCGGCAAACCAGGACTGAAGTTGCTGACGACATGCAGCCTCTAAAATACCACCCATAACAGCTAGACGGTGGTTTGAGCAGGCGCTATCTGGCAAATTAATAACGCTTCGGATTGCTCCAGCCTTCGGGTCATCTGCGCCATAGACCAGGAGTTTGAGTCGAGCCAGGCCGATCGCCCCGGCACACATAGCACAGGGTTCCAGGGTGACATACAGCGTACACTCCGTCAGATGCCAGGTGTTCAAAGCCTGTCCTGCCCTGCGTAGAGCCAAGATTTCAGCGTGAGCCGTGGGGTCACAATCTTGCTCCCGACGATTAGCGGCCTCTGCGATCGCAGATCCATCGGGGCCAACAATCACCGCTCCTACAGGCACATCACCTGCCTGTCCCGCCGCTTCTGCTAGGGCGATCGCCCGCTCCATCCAGTGGCGATGCAGCAGGTATTCGGGGTTTTCTGGAAGGGAGTAAGACAAAGCGGTTGAGAATTGAGAGTTGAGAGTTAAGGGGTTGGCGGGTGGGTGAGGAGGGGATCGAGTGATGAGACGGTGTTGGCTGAACATCAGCCATTCAAGTCGTTCAGTCGCTGAATGTCTTGGATGATGTGGAGTAGGGCCTGGTCTATCCGATCGTCTGCTTCCAGATATCCCTCAACCTGCTCCAGGTCAACCCATTGATGGTGGGTTTCATACTCCTGAGTTGACAGTTGTAAGCTGGCTTGCTCATCAGGGGTTAGCTTGACTTGATAGGTTAGGTTGACGGTATGGGAACCGTGATGCCTGGGTTCTTGTTCCCGCAAGGCAAAGCAGGTGGAATAAACCCCGACATAGTGGAAGCGATCGCGGCTGAAGCTGAGTCCTGCTTCCTCAAATGCCTTCCGCTGGGCGGTGATCAGGGGATCTTCCCCAGCGATCATGCGGCCTCCTACCAGCCACCAGGATTTGCGGGGATACTGATTGCGACGGGTTAAGAGAATTTGCTGGTGATGGATCAAAGCCAAATCTACACAGGTGAGTACCAGATGATCGAGGGCCAGACTATACATCTCCTCTGGCAAGCGATCGCCGATAGTTTTGGGATTCGTCCGACCGACTTCTTCAAAATGCGGGATCTGCATAAGCCATCTACAGAGGACAAGCGGAAGGAGCTTAAAAAACTTAACATACCCAAGCTGGGGAATCTTCTTTAAGCGCGACTCCTCCTTTTGATAGACTTGTACATTGAAGTACAGGTCAAAACCGCGCAAAATCAGCAGTTGGAGGACTTACGTCGTGGATACACTCGGTTTAGAAATTGTTGAGGTCGTGGAACAGGCCGCGATCGCGTCTGCTCGTTTGATGGGAAAGGGCGATAAGAATGAAGCCGACCGAGTGGCCGTAGAAGCCATGCGGGAGCGCATGAACCAGATTCACATGCGGGGCCGGATTGTGATTGGGGAAGGGGAACGGGATGATGCCCCCATGCTCTATATCGGGGAAGAAGTTGGCATTTGCACTCGCGAGGATGCCAAAGCTTACTGCAACCCTGAAGAGTTAGTCGAAATCGATATCGCTGTAGACCCCTGTGAAGGCACAAACCTGTGCGCCTACGGACAACCCGGTTCAATGGCAGTGCTGGCGATTTCAGAGAAAGGAGGGTTATTTGCCGCTCCTGACTTCTATATGAAAAAGCTGGCTGCTCCCCCTGCGGCCAGAGGTCATGTAGACATTACCAAGACCCCAACCGAAAACCTGAAGATTCTCTCCGAGTGTCTGGATCGGGCGATCGACGAACTGGTCGTCGTGGTGATGAAGCGCGATCGCCACAAAGACCTGATTCAGGAAATCCGGGAAGCTGGAGCGCGGGTACAGCTGATCACGGATGGAGATGTAAGCGCCGCGATTAACTGTGGCTTCTCTGGAACCAATATCCATGCCCTGATGGGAATTGGAGCCGCACCTGAAGGGGTGATTTCTGCCGCCGCTCTCCGCTGTTTGGGGGCTCACTTCCAGGGGCAACTGATTTATGATCCAGAAGTGGTGCAAACCGGACTGATTGGAGAAAGCAAGGAAGCTAATATTGCTCGTTTGAAAGAAATGGGCATTGATGATCCCGATCGCATTTACAACGCGGAAGAACTGGCCTGTGGCGAAACCGTCTTGTTTGCAGGCACTGGCATTACCCCTGGCAACCTGATCAACGGCGTTCGTTTCTTCAAAGGGGGAGCCAGAACCCAAACCCTGGTCATCTCCAGCCAATCCAAAACCGCTCGCTTCGTGGACACGATCCACATGACCGAGCAACCTAAGTACATCCAACTGCACTAGCGTAGTGATAAGTTTTAAGTTTTGAGTTTTGAGTTCTCGTACAACTTAAAACTCAAAACTTAAAACTTAAAGTTTTGATTCTGTTCTGTTTGCCGAAATCCTTCATATAACATTCGATCGTTATGAACATTGTTGTGGTGGGGTTAAGCCATAAAACTGCTCCTGTAGAGGTGCGTGAGAAGTTGAGCATTCCAGAGCCTGTGTGTGATAAGG
>JBBIQC010000170.1:0-4005 GCA_037442585.1 Oscillatoriales cyanobacterium bin_317 | reverse complement strand
CGATCGCTCAACTCTGTAGCTATCCCAACATTCAAGAAGTTGCCATTTTAAGTACCTGCAACCGTTTAGAAATCTATGTGGTTGCGAATGAAACAGAAAATGGGGTGCGCGAAGTCACTCAGTTTCTTGCTGACCATAGCAAACTGCCAATTTCGTCTCTGCGGCCTTACCTGTTTGTGTTGTTGCACCAGGATGCGGTGATGCATTTGATGCGGGTCGCGGCTGGACTGGACAGCCTGGTATTGGGTGAGGGGCAGATTCTGGCTCAGGTGAAGCAGTGCCATAAGTTAGGGCAGGAGCATAAAGGCATTGGCCGGACCCTGAATCAATTGTTCAAACAGGCGATTACTGCTGGAAAACGAGTCCGTACCGAAACCAGCATCGGCACCGGAGCCGTTTCCATCAGTTCTGCGGCGGTGGAAATGGCGCAAATGAAGGTGCAAAACCTGGCCGCCTGCCGGGTGGCGATTATCGGGGCGGGGAAAATGTCCCGTCTGCTGGTACAGCACCTGGCTTCTAAAGGGGCCGCCAATATTGCCATCCTCAATCGCTCGGTGGAACGCGCTCAGGAACTGGCGAAGCAATTCCCAGACGTGCAACTGCACTTGCATCCGCTCTCAGAAATGATGAATATCATCATGCATTCTGATCTGGTGTTTACCAGCACAGCGGCGACTGAACCCTTGCTCGATCGCGCCAAACTTGAACCCGCTCTGCATCCCGGCCATCATCTGATGCTGTTTGATATTGCGGTGCCGCGTAATGTCCACTCTGATGTGAATGACTTACCCCACGTTCAGGCATTTAATGTAGACGACCTGAAAGCGGTGGTGGCCCAAAACCATGAAGCCCGTCGGCAAATGGCTATGGAAGCCGAAGTCTTATTGGATGAGGAAGTGGAATCCTTTGAAGCCTGGTGGCGATCGCTGGAAACGGTTTCTACGATCAGCAGCCTGCGCGATAAGGTGGAAACCATTCGCGTACAGGAACTGGAAAAAGCCCTCTCCCGCCTGGGTACGGAATTCGCCGACAAGCATCAGGAAGTGATCGAAGCCCTGACGCGTGGCATCGTCAACAAGATCTTGCATGATCCAATGGTGCAACTACGTGCCCAGCAGGATATTGAAGCCCGTCGGCAGGCAATGCAAACTCTCAGCATTCTATTTAACCTGGAAGCGGCGACGGCTAAAAAGCAGTTCGGCTAAATTCTCTCCTTACCCAGACCTCCGAGTTTTTCAAAAACTCGGAGGTCTTGGCTTATCTTGGGAATCATCGGTAGAAATGGTGCCAGGACTGCGAGCAGGCACGTTGCTCTGGATGGAAGTGTTACGGCAACAATTC
The DNA here is from genome assembly GCA_037442585.1 of Oscillatoriales cyanobacterium bin_317. Taxonomy (GTDB): domain Bacteria; phylum Cyanobacteriota; class Cyanobacteriia; order Leptolyngbyales; family Leptolyngbyaceae; genus Leptodesmis. The sequence continues at coordinate 2,664 of JBBIQC010000170.1, read as the reverse complement.
AAAACTGAGGCAGAGTACCAGGCATTTCTGCAACCGACGAGGCTTTTCATCGATCGCACTTCACACCCAAATTTGCCACCCTCAAAGCCCACATGCTGGATGAATAGTTGGTAGGTGGAACTAGAAGGGCTAGACCTCCGAGGTTTTCAAAACCTCGGAGGTCTTGAGATCTGGGAATTTGAGGTTTATTTCTACAACTATCATGTCGCGCCAATCCAGAAACCTGCAACCGGGCTACAGCTACCACGTCACCATTCGCTGCAACAATCGGGAATTTCGCCTGACCCGGTTGCAATGTCGCCAGGTGTTGCTGTATGCCATTCAGAAATGCCGGGACAAGTATGGATTTAAGCTCTATGCCCTATGCATCATGAGTAATCATGTGCATTATTTGCTGGAGCCAAAAGAGCCAGACGATCTGCCCCAAATCATGCACTGGCTCAATTGGTACACAGCCATGTGCTTTAACCGAATGCTAAACCGAACGGGGCACTTTTGGGAGAAGCGATACCATAGCACCGGATTTGCGAATACCGATAAGCAAAGAGCATTGAATACGCTGCGATATATTCATGGCAACCCAAAGGCGGCTAACCTGCAGCAGGGCTGGTTTTATGACTACAGCAACTATGGCAGCTATGACCGCCTCACCGATGATGGCATCAGCCAGTGGCATCCGGCGTTTTTAGCCCTGGGAACGACGTTGGAGATTTGTGCAGCGGCGTATCGCAAGTTTTGTAAGCGGTATAAGCCGAAACCGAAACCGGAAAAGCGCAACCACTGGGGCAGCAAGTTGCTGGCAAAGTTGCGAGCCAGGGGCAAACCCAAAAAGAGCAGCCCAGGGCAAAAGAGTTTGTGGGAGGAGTGGGATGCCCCGGAGGAAGAAATTCAGCGGGTGGCGGAGAAGTTTGTGCGGGCAAACGGCTTTGATCCGGGGGATGGCTGGGGTGGCAAGACCTCCGAGGTTTTTAAAACCTCGGAGGTCTGAGGGTAGGTCTAGGTGCCAGGTAACGGATCGTTGAAAGGTCGAGTTTATGTAGAAAATCAGTGTTGTAACAAACGTTCACAAATCTCTAGGACTGGCTTGTGCTACAGTCGGCAAGTCTCTGCGCGAGAGAAGACACCACCACCCCACCCACACCACCCCACCCACCCCCCACCTTCGGAAATTCTCCTGCGGGAGCATTTAGGTCGAAGATGAGAGAGTCGTAGGTCAACCAGTCGCCCTCCTTGCGCCAACCGACGCGATCGCCAAATCGTTCCCAGTCGTCATTGTACGCCATGGGTCGGCCACACTCGATCCAGATCTGCTTTTGCACACTAAAGCCAAATTTACCCTGGCTGTACTTGACCCATAACTCGTCCAGGAGCCGCAGATCGGGACAGGGAAAAGTTTGTAAATCACGCGCAGTGAAATAGGAGCCAAATTCCTGGTTGACGGTTTGAATCATCAGCCGATAGGTTTCTATGTCAGCATCACGCCATTGCTGGTTCCGTAAATAGGTTTCTAGCTGCTGATAGCGCAGGGGCCGCAGTTCTGTTTCAAGTGCCTCAACTCCAGTGGGTAATTTATCCGGATGGGGATAAAGCTGAAAACAGCGATAGGCCAGCGCAACCGCAGCTTCCCCTAATTGGCAACCTGTTCGCACAAATGCTTCCAATGCTTTGGGCTTCAGCAGAGCGCTGTAGAGCAAAATCGTTTCTCGCCATTTATCATTTCGCCACTGGTCAACCAATAGGGTTTCCTGACCCGTGCGAAGAATTTCTAAGGCTGCAAAATAGTTGCGGAAACTCAGGTGGGAAAAGGCATACTCTTCAGGATCGGGTTCGTAAAGCAGTTCGCTAATCTGGGTGGCATCTTTCAGGAACCGCTCAGGCGAAGCTGTGTCATCCACCGCCTGTAAGTGAGGCTTCAGGACCTTCAGGATTTCTGCTTTCTCTAGCTGAACTGCTTCCTGTTGCACCATCATTAGAGCCAGTCCTTGCAATACCTGTTGCCTTTCCTGGGCTGAGTCCAGCAGCATCGTCACGCGCTTGGCGGTCGGTCTGGCTCCCAGTTGCAGATCACAAATGCTCTGGTACAGTTTGCCTCGTTCACGGGGGAGTTGGTCACCTGGAGCATACCAATGCACCCAGGCAATGAGATTCAGCATCAGGGGATTTCCGGCAAGACGTTGCAAATCGGGTTGATGCTCAATCTGAGCCAGGAGGTCTGCTGCTCGTTGAGCCGCAATTTGAGCCACATCAGGGGTTTTGCGTTGGGTGGCGTGCTGTTGCTGGCATAAATACCAGGGGTTCAAAAAGGCTGCCCGTTGCTGTTGGGTAAATTCTCGAACAGTGAGCGTGGTCGGCATTTTGGTGGAGGCTTCCGGCATGCCATTGATAATTTCCTGGTATGCCTCGAACCCACCTCGCCGAGAAGACAGAATAAATAGGGACTTTCCGTAGGTTGTGATTTGGGTGTTAATCCAACGGGCGATCGCGGGACGCTGAGCATCTGAAACTTCATCAAACCCATCCAGCATCACCAATGCCTCGCCCCGCTCCAGCAAACTCTCTGCCCACAAAGGTGGTACTGGCAATGGTTTCGCTTTAGACAATTCATGAATGTGGAGCCGGATCAACTCCGGTAGGCTGAGATTATCTGTGGCAATTTTGTCTCGC
>JBBIQC010000169.1:0-8456 GCA_037442585.1 Oscillatoriales cyanobacterium bin_317 | reverse complement strand
GACAACACTGCTGAGTTTAGTTTTTCTACCCTGACTTTGAAACAACCCTGCCTCTCCCTCCCAGTCTCCCTCTCCGACCCGGCAAGGGAGGAGCAACACAAGAATTCGTCCATCGCTATTGCACCGGGCCAGGAGCATCAGTAGCAGGATTCTGGTCTGGAAATAAAGTTCGCATCAACTGCCGCAGGGATTGCCCCCGTTGCTCATGCACAAACACCAGGGGCAGTAAGGCCAGCAACCGGACGATCGCCGACAGAGCAAATAACCCCGGAATGCCTCCGTAGTTAGCAAATTCAGCCAGAAATCCGCCTGCTGTCGTGCCTATCGCACCTGCTACTCCCGCTACAGCCGCCGCAATCCCAAAGTAAGTCGATTGATTTTTCACCGGAGCTACTCCCAACTGCAGATTGTTATTACATAAATCAATTCCGGCCCAGGTGCCTCCAGCCAGAATGTGTAGCAGGGGAAATCCAATCCAGAGGGAGAACGAATTGGCTCCTGTGGCTAACCACAGCAAGGGGGTCAGCGCCACCAGAACCCCGACCGAGAGCAGAATGGTTCGATTACCAATGCGATCGGCCAATCTTCCCCACAGTACTAGCAGGATTAAATTGGCTCCGGCCTGCAAACTGTTGTAAATCGTCACCCAGCGCAGGTCGATCGCCAGATTGTCCAGCATGTATAGATTGAAAAACGGCGCACTCAAGTTGACCGCAAACATCCAGATGCCGAAATAGAGCAGGAAGAGGAGGAAGTTGGTGTCTTGTAGAAAAGCGGGGATTTGGGATTTGGGATTTGGGATTTTAGATTGTCCTTCGTCATTGGTCATTTGTCCTTGGTCGGGTGGCTGGCTCGTGGCTTGTGGCTCGTGGCTTGTGAGTTCATCTTGGCTCGTGGTTTGTAGTTCGTGGCTGGCAAATGACGAATGACCAATGACCAATGACGATTCCTTCTCATGACCTTCCTCCCCACACTCTCGCTGCACTTGCGGATTGACATCGACCATCCAGAATTGGAATCCCAGGCTAATCAGGCCGCAGAGGGTGCCGAGAATGAGTACCAGGCCATAACCCTGGATAGAGCCTCCTTTCCAGGAGGACACAAGCCAGCCGAGCAGGGGAACTGAGAGAAGGTTGGTGAGGCTGGCGGCACTGTTGCGAATGCCAAAGTAGCGACCCCGTAAGCGACGGGGGACTAACGTAGCTAACCAACTCAACCAGGCGGCACTACCCAAAGCACTCGCAAAGTGGCTGATAAAGACGATCGCTAACGTCCACAAAATCAACAGAGAGGAATCAATCTTGCCCCACCCGGAGATCAGAATTCCGGCGGCTAACAGAAACCACAAAAAGCGAGATGGCCCATACACCCAGAAGCAATACCAGTGACGACTGGTGGTGCGATCGCCGAGAAAGGCCCCGATCGGTTGCAGCAGATTGGCCAGCATGGGGATGGAGGCCAGCATCCCAATTTGAGTCGGGCTGGCATGTAGTTCCACCAGAAAATTGCTGAGGAGTACACCACCTGCAATGTTGGAGAAGATGGTGGCAAACACCCCATCCCAGGTAGAGGCCCGTAGGCTGGTGCGAATTGCATTCTTCTCCGCCTGAATTAACTCTGATGGTGAAACTGTTAGTTCCGCTGCTTCTATCTCAAATTTCACAAGAGGCAGAGCCTCTGGAGCGATCGCCGCATCTACTTCAGCTTTTACAGCCTGTTCTGCCATGTTGATCTGTTCACACCCAACTTGGATCCATCTTATGCATTCATAAAAATTATTTAACTAATCCTTAAGTGAGAAATGGGGCTTAAAAATTTAAGTGGACACCTGTTCATCTAAAAACTGTTCCAGATCGGAGCCGAACAAGTCTTGCCAGGAGCCGAAACGCATATCCCGCTGACGATCCCATTCAGCCTCCATGGCAATCCGAATGGAGGGATTCATGGCGGCGAAAGAAATGGTCTTACCCAGGTTAGCCGCCCGTTCGATGCCAGAAACCAGGGTTTGGATACCGTATTCATCTACCGTCTCAACCCATAAGCAATCTACAATTACACCACTGACAGCTTGCTCTAGAGCCATCCCTAAAAGAATTTGAAATTCTCGGTAATTTGTACTGTCTAAATGGCCGATCGGCTGCAAAACGAGCGTATGAGGATCGAACTGGTAGGACAGTAATTCTTCAACTGCACAATCAGCAACATTCATCCCACGATACATACAAACCTCGTAAAACAGACAGGCAAAGCATCAAGAAAAGTGATTGCCATTCAGACCTGGCGTTTCTTAGGGGCAAAAACTCCAAAGCTCTGGATGGCCTTGATTTAGATGTCAAGCAAAGGCCAGCCAATTATGCGACACCGCGCTCTAAACTGAAAGGTCCAGGGAAAATCGCTGCAATTTTCTGAAGCAAGGGCACCTGAAAATTTGCCGCAGGTTTTGCCATATTCCTACCTATCTCCAGGGTGAAATACTTTTTGCTAGAGTATGCAGCTAGCATCACAGAAGTTCTGTGTTTTCCGTCATCTCTTTGTGTGACTTAAATCACACCTTAAATGTTTCAACTATGCAACAACATCATGCTGCTAGAAGTAGCCTGCCCCTGTTGCAGCCATTTACAACAGGAACAGGGGCAGGTTTTCAGGAAACCAGGCTGCTTGAAAAAACGTCTTGGAATCTGAAACCAGTTGGATTTAGGAAATTGAGAACAGTCGTGTTGTAGGGAACACTAAATCTGTTAAGCAGGTTGGTCTGGATATTTCAAATCAGATGGAGAAGATGTCCGTATGAAACGCCTGATTGTATGTTGTGATGGAACCTGGCAAACACTTTCCAGCCCCTATCCCACAAATGTAGTGAAAATGGCTGAGGCTGTGAGATCAACAGCGGCGGATGGTACTCCTCAAATCGTTTACTATCACGAGGGTTTGGGCACTGGTAATTCTTTGAACAAGCTGACGGGAGGAGCCTTTGGCTGGGGAATTGATCAGAATATTCAAGATGCCTACCGTTTTCTGTGCTTGAATTATGAGCCTGAAGATGAAATCTATCTGTTTGGTTTCAGCCGGGGAGCCTATACGGTTCGTAGTCTGGCTGGTCTGATTCGGTGCTCTGGTTTGTTATCCCGCCAGAATATTCGTAGAGCACCGGAAGCCTACGAAATTTACCGCGATCGCGATCGCAAACTAGCCGAGAAAGTTAGCGCTACAAAAGATATTAACGATGGTGTCCGACGAGAGGCAGAGATTACGCTGCTCGGTTGTTGGGATACAGTGGGCCAACTGGGGGTTCCCAACCAGATTCCTCTGCTGCCTGTAGACGAATGGTTGAACCAGCGATATCAATTTCATGATTGCGAACTCAGCAACATTATCAAAAATGCCTTGCACGCTGTTGCCATTGATGAACAGCGAAAAGTCTTCAATGTCACACCGATGTATAGGAATAAAGGCAACGCGAAACAGGTGCTGCGTCAGGTCTGGTTTCCGGGAAATCATGGCTGTGTCGGTGGCGGTACTGAAGCAACACGGGGCTTATCCGATGGGGCGCTGCTGTGGATGATGGAGCAAATTAAAGCTTTGGGGCTGGGCCTCGATCTGGATCCAAATGCTGTTGAGCGGGGTATTCAACCTGACTATTCAGTTCCGTTTGATAACTCGATCAAAGGTATCTTTACATTAACTGGTAAACTCCTGCGGCACATTGGAGGGGATACTCCAGATATGCCGCTGTTCCATGACAGTGTGATCCAACGGTGGCAGAGTTGCCTCCCTCCTTACCGTCCCGAAAACCTGATGGCGTTTGAGTCACTGTTATCCCGCCGTAATCTAGCCCTGGCCAGCGAGTAGATTAATCGGGCAGTCGTTCAGGCGGCGATCGTCCGCTATCCAGACCATTCTCCACCTGAGCCTGATTGGCCTGCCTTTAAAATCTGTTCTGCAGTCAGATTGAGGTTGGGAAAAGTGGGAGAGGCGATCGTTGCTGCTCCAGTAAAACGTTGCTCCTGGTAAGACTGTCCCTGTAAAGTCAGCACCAACACAACCTGACGCTCTGGATCAATTAACCAGTATTCAGGAATACCTCGTGCTGCGTATTCTTGGCGCTTTTCTACGTAATCACGATCGTAGTTCTTTTCCCCCGGTTCCCCAGGAGAAACAACTTCGACAACCAGGGCTGGAGGTGGCATTTCAGCTCGAACGATTGACCGGGACGAAGACGCAATCGCAGATGTCCCTTCCTCAGTTAACACTAACAAGTCAGGATAACGGCTAGATGCTTTACCAAAAGGCGTTTCAACTTCAGTTTTGTTACGTAGTTGAGCCAGTGGAACAAACTTAGAAAACGCCAACAGCAGAAACAGCGCAATTCTTAGATTTAGATCACTCTCAGCCCCCATTTCGACTAATACCCCATCCACCAATTCATAACGGGTATCAGTTCCGTCGTCATAGTTCAGGTACTCCTCCAGGGTCATGCGTCGGTTACTGGCGATCGTCATTGCTGATCCTCCTGAGTCTGAAACTGTCTTGATCTTAGTGGACAGTGATCACGGCTCCAAATCTTCCTTAGAAATTGCTTCCATAACCTGTTTCACAATCTTGGGGTGAAGGGTCTTTCCAGTGTGAAATGGAACAATCACCCTGATTTCATCCTTGAAATAGATACGATGGCTTCCTTTGCTCCTGAGCAGAATAAAACCTGAAGCCATCAATAGCTTTTCAGCCTCTTGAGCCGTTAGGCGAGGAAGTTTAGGCAACCTTCACCTCTAAGGTTATTGTCAAAATTTCTTGACTCAAAAGCCGCTGTTTTTCTTCTGCTGGAAGCGTCTCCACATAAAGCTCTACCGCTTCCTGAATATTATTTTTTACTTCTTCTAGGGAGTCTCCTTGAGTCTGACAACCTTTCAATCCTGGACAATAAGCGTAGTAACCATCTGAGTCTTTTTCGATGACCACGCTAACTTTGTAATTCATGGATTCATCCTGCTTATTCAATGGCAGCAAAAAACTGGTCGGGGGTTAAGGAGATGGAGGGAAATTGGTGAGAAAGGATGCGATCGCGGCCCCTAAAGGTGCCAATTTCAACATACTGATCATCCACCAGCTTGAGAACCAGGACTGATTGCTCCTCTGGATCAATTACCCAGTACTCTAAAATTCCTCGCTGACAATATTGATCTCGTTTAGCGACGAAATCTCGCTTGCGGCTCGCTGACCCCGGACTTACAGCTTCCACCACTAATACCGGAGGTGGCATATCGAGAGTAATGGTTAGCCGTCTTTGAGTCAGTTGCAAATGAACGTCCTGCAACACCACCAGATCGGGATATCGATTCTGAGCATCCCCTGGTTTCAGCACGGGCACCTGAATCTCACAGGTATGGGGCCGAATCAACCGGGGAGAAATGCCCGCATTGGCAAAAATAAGAAACAGATAATTGGCGATGTAATCGTTGGGTTCTGATTCGGGCGGCAACCTGACTAATTCCCCGTCAACAAGCTGATAACGATCGTCCGTCCCGTCGTCGTAGGACAGATACTCTTCAAAAGAAAATTGCGGTTTGGCCTGAGTCATGGGTCTATGCCTTTACCACGATCGAGTGAGGGCATTTCCAGTGTTTATTCTTCGGTATCCGTTTTTTCGGGTTTGAGCAGGGGGAAGGCGATTACGTCGCGGATGCTGGGACTGTCGGTGAGCAGCATGATCAGGCGATCGATGCCAATGCCCAATCCGCCGGTGGGAGGCATTCCCTGTTCTAAGGCTGTGAGAAAGTCTTCATCAACGCTGTGGGCTTCCAGATCGCCTGCTTCTTTGCGGGATGCCTGTTCTTCCAGTCGTCGCCGCTGGTCGATCGGGTCGGTTAACTCAGAGAAGCTATTCGCCGTTTCCCGGCCAACCACAAATAACTCGAAGCGTTCCACCAGTCCGGGTTTCGAGCGATGGGGTTTGGCCAGGGGAGAAAGTTCCACCGGGTAATCCAGGACAAAGGTGGGTTGAATCAGGGTTGCTTCGACTTTTTGTTCAAAGGCTTCATTCAAAAGCTTGCCAATGGATTCGCATTTGTCGATATCCTGCAATCCGGCCTGCTTGGCAGCCAGCTTCGCCTCGTCCAGAGATTCAAATTGGGTAAAATCTAATCCCGTTTTTTCCTGCACCAGCTTATGCATAGTGACTCTGCGCCAGGGAGGAGTCAGGTCGATCGCCTCTCCCTGATAGGTAATTTGCAGCGTTCCTAAGACATCCTGAGCCGCCGTAGTGATAATGTTTTCGGTCAACTCCATCATGTCGTTGTAGTCGGCGTAGGCCTGGTAGACTTCGATCGTCGTGAACTCCGGATTATGGCGGGTCGAAATCCCCTCATTGCGGAAAATCCGTCCCAGTTCAAATACCTTTTCAAAACCACCCACAATTAACCGCTTCAGGTGTAACTCCGTGGCAATCCGCAGGTAAAAGTCCATTTCCAGCGTGTTGTGGTAGGTGATAAAGGGACGGGCTTCTGCCCCTCCAGCCTCCGACATCAACACGGGGGTTTCAATTTCAATAAAGCCTTGCTGATCCAGGTAGCGACGAATCGAGGCGGTGATCAGGGCACGCCGACGGAAAGTTTCCCGCACCTCCGGATTCACAATCAGGTCTACATAGCGCTGGCGATAGCGTTTGGCAATATCGGTCAGGCCATGCCACTTATCGGGAAGGGGGAGCAGGGATTTGGTGAGCATGGCATAGCGGTTGACATAGACCGACAATTCCCCTTTTTCCGTGCGCTTGATGGTGCCGATCGCCCCAATAATGTCACCTACATCGGTCAATTGCTTCAAATGGTTAAAGGCATCCGGATCCTCAGCGGCCATCTGCTCCTGAATCCGATTTTTTTCCAGGTAAAGCTGAATTGTGCCTGTTTCATCCTGCAGCGTGAAGAAGGCCAGTTTGCCAAAGACTCGGCGGGCGGTGATGCGTCCGGCGATCGTCACCTTCACATCCACCTCTTCCCCATTCGCGAGATCGGCATAGGTAGTCTGCAAGTCAGCCGCATGATGAGTCACTTCCCAGCGGTAGGCATAGGGCGTATACCCGGCCTGTTGCAGTTGTTTTACCTTTTCCAGGCGCATAGCCCGAATTTCTTCCAGGGTGCTTTGAGGTTCTGCTTTTTGGCGTTGTTCGCGGGACATAGGGGGTGGGGATTAGGAATTAGGGGTTGGGGATTAGGGGTTGGGGATCAGGTGGAGGAGGCCGTAGGAGCGTGGCATCTGGCAAGAATTTTTGCGGCAATTTAGTAGCTGTTGACCAAATGCTACGCCCTTACGGGTTTAACGGGTCACGTCCAAAATCTATCAGGAACAAGAACCTCACGTTAGTTGCAAATCTTCATTATAGGAAGGAATGGGTTGCTTGCTTTGGGTGCTCTCTGGACGTTTGTCATAGGCTGGTTATGATGGTGCGAGGGAGCACCTCTGTGGCAGCAAGGACAACCTGGCATGAGGGGTGTTGCTGAATTTATGAAGTACGCCTAATCCCCAATCCCTAATCCCTAACCCCCCGCCCCGTTTACCAGGCTGAATTGAGCAAAGCATCATGACACATCTCAACCGACGGACTGGCCGTTTTATCGTGATTGGAGCGCTTTTTCTGGTTGGGATTGCGATCGCCTACGGGTCAGGCTTACTGAGTCACAGTACGGCTCTATTTGGGAAATCAGACCCCTCTATCGCTCAGGTGAGCCAGAGTAGTCCTGCCAGCGCTACGGCTGATCAAGGAACTGTTCAAGATTCAGGAATGCGGTTGGCTAAATCTCAAACTAATCGGGCGACGATCGGCGTGAACTTAACCGGGATTGCAGATTGGTCTACGCAATGGCCGTTTGTGGATGTGTTCAAAACCTCGCGGCCCTGGATTGCACAGCGGGAGGGTGCAGAATTTGGTCAGGGGGGCACGTTAAAGCTGACTCCTGAAGGATGGATCGCTTCTCTGGAGCCGGGCCAATGGGCGGAAACGGTGATGATGATTGATAGTCCCCACTATCCGGCAGGCTTGTACACCTTGCTGTATCAGGGAGACGGCAAGATTACCTTTGCCTTTGACAATGCCAAAATCGTCCAACAATCTCCGGGCAGAATGCGGGTGCAGGTAAAGCCGGACGGAGCGGGAGTTTTCCTGCAAATCAAGGAAACGAATCCGCAGAATCCCATCCGGAATATTCGATTCATTATGCCGGGATTTGAGCAAACCTACCAAACTCAGCCCTTTCATCCCCTGTTTCTGGAGCGGCTGGCAAAATTCAAGGCACTCCGGTTTATGGATTGGGGAGCCACCAATAATTCGGAGGTGCGGAATTGGGCCGATCGCAATACTCCCAATGCTCCCACTCAAGCCAGTGAGAAAGGGGTGGCCCTGGAGTACCTGATTCAGTTAGCTAACACACTCAAGATTGATCCCTGGTTTACGATTCCCGCGAAGG
>JBBIQC010000168.1:2746-8463 GCA_037442585.1 Oscillatoriales cyanobacterium bin_317 | reverse complement strand
AGTCTTCTGTAAAGTACTGTGCCCGCTGCCGCTGGCGTTTGATGGTGAGTTTGGGTTCCGGTTGGTCTGGGGTCTGGACTTGCTGAACCATTGCCTTCAGGTTAGATCTCCGACTTCCAGACAGGAGATTGGTGTCACCCATAGTATAGTGACTGGATGGCTGATATTTTCGTTGCAATCCGAAACCAGGATGGAGCGGCTATGTCCTCCATCAATGGAGAACCGATCATTATACTTGTCACTCGTGATGGACAGTTTCAAGATCAGCGATCGCTGACCCTACGAACCGGGGTAGCTGTATTTCGAGATGTTCCTGAAGGCAGTTACACGATTATTGCCCGCCATCCTGATTTGACCCCAACTGAAGCGAGATACGATGCAGTGTTGACTGAGAAAACCCTCCTTGGTATTCGTTTCACCTATAATGAGCCTGACCGTCAGTTGTCCACGATTGAAACTGAAGTGAGTTACCTGCCATGACTGATGCAACCCCTGGCCCTTATGCAGTACCGCAGGGATCGATCTTTGAATATCGGTATACGGTTTACTTTGAAGGTCTGGCGCTCTGGAAAGAAAAAGACCCCCGGCGACGGGCCACGATCGCACGCCAGTTAGCGGATTGGGCCGCAACTTTGGCAGAGATGGAAGCGGCAGAAGCCAGGAAGTTAACGGAACAGCCCACTTCGACGAATGAAGCGGCCTAATTTTCAGATCTCCGACTTCTGTGCGCTCTCCCCAATTCTCTCACTACCCCACTCAAGAAGTCGGAGATCTAGCTACCTCCTTCTCTTGCCATGAGCACCGATAGACTGCGTTCCGCTATCGCTCCAGCAGTCTAAGGTTAATCCTTTTGGCCTTTCCCAAAAAAATTTTGATCCGCCTACGGCGGAAGAAGAAAGGGTAAAAGAAAGAGAGAATAGTGCAAAAGTACTAGAGAGTAAAGGGCTAAGCCAGAGTCCTCGCAGCCGCACAGACAACACGAAAACCGAAAGAGTCGAAGCGGTTGTCCGGATAGTCGTAGGCGCGATAGGCAGAACGACAGTTCCTAGGAGGGTTGAGCCACGAACCACCGCGCAACAGCCGGGATGCCTTTTCATTGTCAGTTACCCAGGCACTCCCATCCGTTGGGGCACCTTCGTAATTCCCATGCCAATGGTCTAAACACCATTCCCACACATTCCCGTGCATGTCATACAATCCAAAGGCATTGGCGGGAAAGCTCCCTACTGGTGTAGTTTCCTTTCGATACACTCCTTTCGGTCCCGCACCGTAGGTATAGTTACCGTCATAGTTCGCCAAATCCGTGGTAATGGTTTCCCCGAAATGGAATGGAGTCGTCGTTCCCGCTCTCCGAACTTCCCCGCTCCCTGGCGTTCCGCTTGTCTGAATCGGGGAAGCACGGCAGGCGTACTCCCATTCCGCTTCACTGGGCAATCGGTACGGTCTACCTGTGAGTTGGGAGAGGCGATCGCAAAATTCTACAGCGTCATACCAGGAAATGCTTTCGATGGGGCGATTCTCCCCCTTAAACGTTGACGGATCAGGGTTAAGTTCTCGATTCACCTGCGGCATTGCGGCAACTGCTTTCCACTCAGCCTGGGTCACTGGATACTTACCGATAAAGAAGGGTTGAATCCTAACTTCATGTTGCGGACGTTCATCATTTGTACTCTCTGCCTCAGTTGCAGGTGCGCCCATGACAAAACTCCCTCCTGGAATTCGTACCATTTCCAGCCATGTCTCTTCACCCAGAACTTCAACAAATTCCCATCCTTGTTGTTGCTGCCGCTGGATCACCAACCCCGGCTCGCCGCCAAGCGTGGCTAATCGCTCTAGCACGGCTCTAATATTCGTTTTCTTAATCTCCTCCGTAAAGACATCCGATAATAGCTGCCATAATTTAGTTCCAGCCCATTTAAGGCTGCCAGTTTTATAAGCGCTTATACTAGCCATCTCGCCATACGTCATTCCCTCCCAGGAGCATCGCAGGATGTGTTGTTGCACATCACTTAAATGCTCTCCACTATGCCCAACTACAGCCTGGTCAACCATTTGGAAAGCTTCTTCAAACTCTGGATTGGCTACCTGTCGCCTCTCTAAGGTGACTATCTCAAATTCAAAGGGCTGTAGTTCAGTTCCTGGAGGTGTGTCTGGTACGGAATCGACAGCGATCGTGGCGACTTCAAACTCAAATTCTTGTAGTGGTGGAATTTGAGAGGGCTGATCAGTTTGAGAGGCAGTAATTGATACTGGTTCTTCTATCTGTAACTCTGTCAAATCAAACCCGGATTCCTCAACTACTGCTGCCAGTTGAAGCCTAACCATTGCTTTGGCATCAATAATTTGATCGGGAACCACTCGCACCAAATCGGGGGTATCCTCACTGGCAGGACTTAAAGTTCCAACATCAAAATAAAGAATTCGCACAGCAAAACGAATATTCAGTGATAACTCGACCAAGGCATAGCTTTCCTGTAAGGACAGAAGTGTATAGTCCATCACCGTGATTTCAAAGTCTTGCCCCTCGGCTAGCTCTACCTCCGTGAGATAGTATTCTGAATGGACACCCGCAGGATGCACAGCGATCCTAAACTGATGTTGCCGTTGAGCAAAATTGTCCAGAATACTTCGCTGAATGCCCTCCAGATGATACTCCAGCACAGCATTAGCAATTGCTTCAGGTGGCAGAATTGCTTGTTCTAGTTCCTCTGCTAAAGCAGCATACACACTTCCCCAACGTTGCAACACTTGCCGAGTTACTCGGGCAAACGGAAAAATTTCAGCCGCGGCAGCGTCTCCCCAGGGTAAATCGGGAATCAAAAAGGCTTCAAAATAACTCAGAGCATCCCCATAACGCCGTTCAATATCGGCATTGACTCGTTCTTGTACCTCAGTGGGTAATTGCTTGAACACTGCTTCTGCAACCTCCTCCCCCACGGCCTGTGCTTCAGAAATGGGAATGGTGCCCAGTAGCACATCCCTCACCCCTTCTACAAAGTCGTACTGTGGTGTTTTCTGGTGTTTTGAGGGGTGCTCCGATCCCGTCGATACAGGCCGCAGCAACCCACTCAGGAAGATCTCGGCGAGGTAAAGCGCCCCTGTTGGCTGCCAGGGTTCTTCCTGAATCAAATTCTTCTGAATCAGCCGAATCACCGACCAGTTAACGGGCAACACAGCCATCATGTCTGCCAGTTCCTGAGCCTTTTCTGAAGCGGTATTCCGAAATCGCTGTACTAATTGTTTGGCTGTTAAGGGAGATGCTTGTGTGGGTGAAGGGGGTGCTTGAAAACCTCGCGGATTGAAGATAATACCCTTTGTGGGTTGGTCATTGCTCGCTGCGATCGCCCCGGCCCATTGACCCAACAATTCGGGCTGTATCGTCACAACTGGTAGCTTTAATCCCTCTGGCAATTGTTGTCGTCGCTGGAGTGAAAGTCTCTCAATGGCCCAATCTCGACTCAGCGCTCCGGGTCGGCGAGATCTCAAAGCAACCGGATAACTGGCTTTTAAGGCGCTGCGATCCCAATAGTGTTCTGGAAGAAGCTGGACGATCGCGACTGGATTTTTCCGCGACCATAGCTCCAGCAACTTGGGAATCTTACCCGTTCGCCATGCTCTGGAGGTGCAATCACTCAGCAGCAAAATCTGTCGTCGTCCACTCGCATCCAGCAACTCTCTTGGACTACGGGGACTGCCTTGCAACCCTCTTGACGTTTGTAAAAATAACTGGGGTTTTCCCTCGGCGTTGGGCTTGAGTTGCCAGGTTCGCACATTGCGGAATGCGCCATGTCGTTCCATTAATTGTTGAAATTCGGCGATCGTGTCTCGCCACACATCCAGAAGATTGGTTACTTCAATTACAATTGCTAACTCCAGCCAGCGCTCAGTCTCTGGCTGCATCACCAGATACCAGGTTTTCGTTTCTGCACTTTGGAGGACGGTTTCCTCCTCGTCAAGCGTCTGTCGTTGTTTCGATTTAACTCTTCGCATCAAGGGACGCAGCGATCGAGCAATAGCTTGCCGATTTCGCAATGCGACTGATTCTGGGATATTCACAGGAAGGGCTGGGCCTATTGGCTGCTCCATTCCAGTTTCCCTCTGAGGAGATCCAGTCGGCTGAGGTGGTTCCGCTACAACTGCTGCGGATTTAGCTGAGGATAGCTGCGGAGTTGCTGGGAGTCGCTCCTGTCTTTGTTTGTCTTCGGGTGAAGGGGTTTTTGGTACTCCTTGAGCCTCGAACTCATCTGTAATAACCTCTCCCCGCTGCAATGCCAGCCACAAAATCTCTGCCAACTCGATCGGGCTAAGGTCAAGTCCTACCCGCTGGCTAAATAGTGCCTTGAGATCGGCGATCGGATATGACGGTTCGGAGGGTAACGTCATACATCCTCTGGAGTACTCAAATCTTTCAATAATCGCCTTTCCAAATCGCTTAGTGTCAGGGTGAGTGATTCGTCAGAGCTGGTCTGAGTCTTTTTCTTTTGTCCCGGACTGGTCGTTTCCTGAGTTCGCAGATGGATTGCATTGAGTAATTGATCCGTTGCCAGTATTCCCCCAGCTTCAATCTGTTGACAAAACCAGTTAATCAAGGCTGTAGATTGTTGGGCGGCTTGTTTCCCCAAATGTTTTTCCACAATCTCTTGGAGTTCTTGGGGGCTGGGATTGGGCATTCTCAACCGCAAGCAACGGCGTAAAAAAGGCGGTGGGAAATCCCGTTCTCCGTTGCTGGTCATAATTACCAGGGGAAAAGCACGACAGCGAACCACGCCATCATAAACTTTGACCTTGCGCTGTTTGCCTTCTATTCGGTCAATCGTGCGAACTTCTGCTTCAGCCAGTTCCAGTCGTTGCAATTCGGGAATCGGAAATTCACCGTCCTCGAACAGATTCAGCAGGTCATTGGGCAGATCAATTTCACTCTTATCGATTTCATCAATCAGTAAGACTCTAGGCAGATCAGCCGGGAGAAAGGCGGTGCCCAACGGTCCTAACGTGATGTAGTTACCCGTTTCCTGGCGATTATCTTTGCCACTGACTTGAGCATCCTGAAGGCGGGCGATCGCATCGTAGCTATACAGCCCATCCTTGAGAGTCGTGCGAGTTGTAATGGCCCATTTCAAGACGGATCCCAATCCCAATTCGCGGGCCACCGCATAGGCCAGGGATGATTTTCCTGTACCTGGATTTCCTGTAATCAGCAACGGTCGCCGCAATGCCAATGCTGCATTCACCATCTCAACTGCAACAGCAGGAGGGGTAAAAGTTTCTCCCTTACGCTGCTGTTGTTCGATTGCCCCTTTTGCATCATCCCTGAACTCGCGCCAACTGGGGGGTGGCGGCAACTTGATATCCTCTTGCTGCTGTCCATCTCCTCGGTAGATTTTCCAACGGGGTAGATCAGAGGTTGACATAACTAAGCACTCTCATAGTCAAGGGTGGGAAAGGGGCGAAATGGATTGTCGAACAGCAAACAGAGGGATGCCGCTCTTAGCCTATCAGCCTCGGAGTCATAGGATAAAGCCTTTTGTCGCTGGGTTGCCAGGGCTTCAAATAGGTTTGCGATCGTACAGGTTGGCAGGGATCTCTTCTTACTCTGCGCTCCAGCCTGACGTGTCCATAGGGCGACTGGTACTCCTTGACCCAGTAGGTCATCCCAAAGGGCTTCCTGCTGCTGCGGATCGGGATGTTCCACAAACTTGCAACCCACTATCCTGGCA
>JBBIQC010000168.1:0-2736 GCA_037442585.1 Oscillatoriales cyanobacterium bin_317 | reverse complement strand
GTTTGAGAGTTTTCTCCTGGCATTTTTCCAGTTAACTTGTGTTTTGCCTGTGATTGGATTTAATTGAATTAGCACTTCCGAACATTTTGACCCGTGGCAGTTAAGCAGGCGTTTCCAATATTTCTGCCAATCCCCGGATGCTACCTGGTAGTGAAACAGGAAATGGCGATCGGATGAGCGGATAATCACTGCCTTACAACGCCTGCCACAGTACTCTTTCTGGTGTTTACCACTCTGAAACTGCCAGTGTTCAACCGGCAAACTCATTAATTCATTGGGCAAAAACCAGTGAATTACAAGCTCAGTTAAGGGGATATGATGCTTTATTCCGCACGTTGCGATTAATGCATCCAGCACACAGGGGAGGTCATCTTGGCAATAACCAGGAGCGCATTTTGGATCGGGGGATACCGTGATTGAGAGAGGTGTAGTGAGCGGTTCAACATCACAATTCCAGGGATCTGGATCGTGGGCGATCGCGGCATCGACGACATAGCCCAAAGATGGATCATTGAGTGCGCGGGGCAGCACCTTGATCATCAAACAAACTTCTGTTGCTTTTGCGAGTGTTGGTTCTTCACCCTGGACATCCAATCCTTGTGTTTTGGCCCAAGTTTTAAGCGATTCTTGTTGTTCGACCGCTAAGGTGGGTTGCTGAAGCAAGAGGCTAACAAACCGTAACAAGGGTTCTGGTTCATTCGGTGCCCCTGGAAGTTCTGCCAGTTGCCGAACCAAAGCTTCTAAAGAAGTAGGTACAAGGCGAGAGCGACCTTGAGATAGGCTTAATCGATAAGTCTTAGCGATGATTTCACTCTCTATCGACCGCAGAAGACTAACTAACTTTTGTAAAGGCTCAGGGATTGCATGATTGAGTTCCTCTGCCTCTAACTTTTGAATTTCACCTTGAAGTTGATCACGCTGTATGGCTACTTTCTCAAGGTTTTCATGAATATCTTCTAATTGCAGTTCTAAATTATTAACTTCTGCGGCATTAGTCGTGCGATCGCGCTGATTAGAAAGATCCTCATAATCCTTTTCTAACTTTTTAAAGCGATTCTCTAATCCTTTTAATTCAATTCTCTGCAGTTTAATTCTGTACCGTTCGTCCACACTACGCCCCCAATGCATCAAGCTCCGCAGCTACTTTATCCAGGTCGAGAGCGATCGCTTCAAGTTGCAGTTCCAGGTTGTTGCGTGCAACCACATTCGTTGTGTAATCTCGTTGTTTGGCCAACTCTTCATAATCTGTTGTTAGCTTGTCTAATCGTTTTTGCAAACTCTTTTCTTTAATCTGCTGCACTCGACTTAAGGCGCTTGGAAATGCCTTCGGTTCTGCTACCTGTCCAGTTGCTGGTGTCACTTGGGGAACACTGGTTCCCGGGAATCCAGGTTTCTGCTCTGGTTTTACCCGTGGTTCCAGAGCATTTAACAAAGCTTGCTTTGCATCTGATTCCGCTAACCCCACCAGATCCACATACACGATCGGTCGCAACAGTCCTTCCGGCTGACACTCCTTAACCCGCACCGGAATCAACTTCCGCTTTAAGGATTCTGGGTCACTGGCAAATGCTGCAGCCCATTCTGGTTGGGTATAGGATGCCTTGAGATAGGATTCTGAGAGAACCGCGATCGTCTTCTGACTCTCTGCTGCCGCTCGCTGCATCTCCAGCACAAAATTTCCTCCAGGCCGGAAATCCCATGCCTGGATCACCACCGAGTAACCCGCCTCTTCCAGCGTCCAGGCGATCCACTCCGCCCATTGCTTATCGGCCCGGTTGTAGCTGATGAAAAAGTCTTTCATACCCTGGCTGTTCACATCCTGCTGAGGATTCCTGAACTGATGGCCCTAACTCCGGCCAAACCTGTTGCAAAATTGCCGTGGGAATCATAAAAGCTGTTTTCGTTTCCTCCCGCTTTTTATCGGCGGCCACTGCCATTCCTACCACCCCTTCCACCACCTCATCCCAAATGGGAGAGCCACTGAATCCGGGCTGAATGGCCTGCCCCTGAGCTTTGATGTCCTCAATTTGTACCCAGCCATTGGCAAGCCGATCGCGGATCACCCCGGATGCCCAAATTCCCTCATCCCGCTTGCTGGGGAACCCGAAAATCTGAAACGGGTGATTCCACATTTCCTCTGCCGCCATCATCCGCACAGGTTGACTGTCTGCGGGTGGAGCAGTTTCCAAAAGCAACCCTGCAATGTCTTCTCCCATTTGAGTCGCCTTCACAGGTTGCCAAAAGACCACCCTGGCTCTCACTTTCTGCCCTGGAGCAATCAGAGGAAAATCCAACTCCAGGGAAACTGCTGGCGGTTCCACCGTCTCAGTGGGGATGCCTAACGCTGCCGTGACTACATGGGCACAGGTCAACAGATAGCGATCGGAAACCAGGAAGCCAGCCCCCACGATCGCCCCGGTAGAGTGATAGATCCGAGCGATCGCTGCTTTAAACGCCTGTCGATAGTTGGTAGTTGGCATAGGCTTAACTGGCTGGCTCCTCTTTCCACTTCAGGGTGATTTCAAAATTGACATCGCCACTGATCGAAGTGAAAATCGCGCCTGCCTCAGCCGTCAGCTTCAGCCCAAATTTCACCTCCACTTCATCCGCAGGGGTCGTTAACCCTTGCCGCAAGCGCGTAATTAACGTGGAAGCTACGGGCTTGACTGTCTCGATGGCCTGTTCAAACGTCTGCTTGGCCTGCAGCACCATCTTTTCGGTATTGACTTCAGCCGC
>JBBIQC010000167.1:0-8510 GCA_037442585.1 Oscillatoriales cyanobacterium bin_317 | reverse complement strand
TTAAATACCGTTCTGGAGTCCCTGACCAACGGTGTGCCAATGGTTGCCATTCCGATTACCAACGATCAACCGGGAGTAGCCGCTCGCCTGGTATGGACTGGCGCAGGTGAGCAGATTCCACCGAGTCGCTTGACCGTTCCTAAATTAAGAGAGGCCATTCAACGGGTGCTAACCCAAGACTCCTACCGACACCATGCTCGACGCTTGCAAACGGCAATCCAGCAAACAAGGGGAGCAGTTGATGCGGCTGAGGTGATTGAACAAGCAGTCACCACCCGCCAACCCGTCTTGCGAGCTTAAAGTGCAGCGATTATATAAAGCCTTACCTTTTAGCCTTCCCTAATCTGCGTTCACCCCAGGCATGGAAACGGTTTTTCCTTCTACCTTCTGATCTCAACCTTCTGCCATTTTCTAAATCAGAGAACCATTGGCTTCTATAGGGCGTACTCATAAACAATCCAGGATGCTATCTTTCCCTGTTACACACTCCCAGTTGGAGCCAGTTTACCCGTGTAGTGCTGGCAGCACTGCAAGGGTAAGGCAATTTAAAACAGGTGTCCTAGCTCAACTTTTTCAGTTTGAACCATTGCAAATGTAAAGATTTGTAAAAAGCTTTGCAATTTTCTTGGCTAACCACTATCTATAGTAGTGTCACTTTCAGAGGTGCCTAGATATAGCGGTTGAGGGGTCTAGCAGCGATGCGAAAACCGGGCTATAGAGGGTTCTGAAGTAGTGCAAACGTTGTTCATTCAAATACGCGAGAAGTGATAGTTATGAGTTACCAAGATAAGCTTAGCCCCTGGGTCGTTAACAAGTTACTGCCGAACATGAAGCAACTAACGGTTAATCGTTTCCGCCGCCGTAACGATGCGGACGCTTATTTAAAGATGCTGAAGCAGATGAACCCCAACGCTCAATTTTCTGTCTCGTTTGACATCGGCAATGGAGAATATGCCAGTCTGGGCGAGTAATGTCAAGGTGATGTCGAAAAAACAGCGTGTGTCTGCGGAGTGTGGTGTTGCAACTAGACGAACACGGTAATTGCAAAGCTCTCGTTAACCTGATTTCTCAGCGGATTCGCGAGAGCATTTGCGATCGCATTTCCTTTGCCGAATATATGGAGTTGGCCCTATACCATCCGCAATATGGGTATTACGCCACTGCTCCCAGCAAAATTGGCGCTCAGGGTGACTTTTTCACCTCTCCCCACCTGGGGTCAGAGTTTGGGGAATTAATCGCCGAGCAACTCCTGCAGATGTGGCAACTTCTGGAGCAACCCCACCCCTTTACCGTAGTGGAAATGGGAGCAGGGCAGGGATTATTAGCAAGTGACATCCTGAATTACCTGGCCCATCGCGCTCCTGATCTGTTTAAAGGGCTGGATTACCGAATTGTGGAACGGGCACCAGCCCTGATTGCAGAACAACAACACCAGTTAAAGCCTTTGCAGGAACGGGGTGCCCAGATTCGGTGGGGCGATTTGGCTGCGATCGCGCCAGAGTCAGTAACAGGCTGTTTCCTCTCCAATGAGTTAGTGGATGCTTTGCCAGTTCATCAAGTGATTGTGGAATCGGGTCGGTTGCAGGAAGTGTATGTCACTCTGGCTGAACCTGCTGCGGACGATCGGCCATTTACTGAAGTGAGCGGTGAACTGTCTACTCCTCAACTGGCTGAATATTTCGAGCAGCTTGGCATCGATCTAACGGCTCCCCGCTATCCCGATCTCTACCAGACGGAAGTGAGCCTGGCTGCTCTGGACTGGATGGCAGCAGTAGCTAACCGATTGCAACGGGGCTACGTGCTGACGATTGATTATGGGTATCCCAGCGATCGCTATTACCATCCGGTTCGTAGCCAGGGCACTCTGCAGTGTTACTACCAACATCGCCATCACTCCGATCCTTATCGTTACGTGGGTCAGCAGGATATTACAGCCCATGTGGATTTCACCGCCTTGCAAAAACAGGGGGAACGATGGGGTCTGGATACACTTGGCCTGACTAAGCAGGGATTGTTTTTGATGGGACTGGGATTGGGCGATCGGATTGCCACTCTCAGCCAATCCACCGCTACAGATGCCAAAACCATCCAGGACATTCTGTTGCGGCGGGATGCTTTGCAGCGCTTAGTGGATCCAATGGGATTGGGTAACTTTGGTGTTCTGATCCAGAGTAAAGGTGTACCCACCGATCAACTGCTCCAGGGGTTGGCCGGAGAACGGCTATAGCAATCTGTCTATTCAATAGGGACAGTTTCCGAACTGTACAGTCTGTAGCATAGTGTCCTGTCTCCCTTGTTAGTCTGTAGACACCTTTCAGTAATCCCACGGAGAGAAGCGATTTTAGATTGGCGATTTTGGATTTTGGATTCAGTAGGTAGGCAAAACTAAACGTAGGATGTGTTAGGCGCAGCCGTAACGCATTAATCCCTTAAATAGCCTGCACTAGCAATTCTTCCACCCAATCCAAAATCGAAAATCGTTCAACTGAGGCTCATGAACGTCCAAGATCCAAAATCCACCCAAATTCCGGGAACTTACTGATCTAGCTCACGTCTTAGATTGCAACAGTCCGTACCTTGAAAACTAAAAAGCCAAAAGTGGCTGTTCATGCTCACTTCTGGCCTCTTAACCGAGTTCAGTTAGCAGACTAAAATTTCTACATTGGAGAAATATAGTTCTGAACAAGGTGTATTTCTGGATTTTCTTTCAACTGACAAGCAGAGACGTTATGAGTCACGTCTAGGTCACGCGGTTGATGGATCTAATCACTGATTGGTTGTGGCAACGTTGTTGGGAGCCATCACTTCCAGACGAACTCGGGCCACACCCGATTGCACTAGACCCAGCACACGGGCGGCTCCCGTTGACAGGTCAATGATGCGGTTGCCGTGGAAGGGGCCACGATCGTTAATCCGCACCACAACAGACTGCCCATTATCCAGATTTGTCACCAACACGCGGGTGCCAAACGGTAAGGTTCGGTGGGCCGCTGTCAGAGCGTATTGATTAAATCGTTCGCCACTGGCACTGGGATTACCATGAAAACCAGGGCCATACCAGGAGGCAAACCCTTCTAAGCGAAGGCGAATTGGCCCCAAGGAAATACCCTGGCCTCCCCAGGCTGGACGACCTGCAACAGTTTGCAATGGTTCTGCATTGCCCAGGAGTCGGCGCAGACGGTTGGCCACCCACAATGCGTCTTGCTCCAGGTTGCGATTGCTGTTGGTGGCAGTGGTATTGCGATCAATGGTTGCAATTGGCAGTTGATCGGCTTGAATCACAAAGCGATCGCCTGTCCCCAATTTTTGTTGATCATCCCAACGCACCGTAATTTTCTTGGCATCAACACCATCCCGGTACAGTTGGTTAATTCTGGCTGCCAGTACGGTAGCTCGCCAGACAGGATCAGCTTGAGCAGACTCTGTATCCAGTGTGGTAATGGAGAGTGAATCTGGATGAGACGTAAAACTTTGAGAAAAACTCAGTAGGGAGTGAATCGAGGGTGTTTCTGGAGACTTGCTCGACCCTAATGCTTTGTCCCGGAAATCGGGTTGACTTGGAGCAGCCTGAGTTTGAACTCCTACCTTCACATTGCCAGAAGTGGCTACCGTTGTTCCCGTGAAGGTGAGGACTGGCAGATTTCGGACATACAGGATTGCTCCTTTGCGGCCAGCGAGTGAAAGAGGCTGGACTTTAGCAATCACCGAACTTGAAGAAACTGGCTCCTGGTTGGGAATACTGCCAGATTTTTGCTCTTCAGACTTTTGCTCACCAATTTTGACGGCTTCAGTCGAGGATTGGTCAACTCTGGCGATCGCGTCCCCTGTAGGGGTGTTCGCTGCGGCTTTCCCTGAGATTGGGTCAGCGTTTGAGTCAACTGGCTTAGAACTGGTATCTGCTCCTTGATTATCAGACTTTGTGGGATTTGCGTAACTTGGTAACACACCCAGAGTGGTAATCAATAGAGAGGCAGTCAAACTGCTGAAAATTTTATGGTTCATAAGGTATTGCGATGAGAAGCACTTCAATAGGGGTTCGAGTGCTGCAAGCCCTATAGACTTGCCCGCTGGCTCGTGACGTAACCCGTACTCGTTCCGTGTTCACTCCATAATCCAGAAACTGCAACAGACTAGCATGAAGTTTTTGTGTTGGGGATCAGGGATATCCCGACTTGGGAAGAGAAATCACAAAATGCTTCTCTCGTCTCAATATGTCGAAATCTTTACAGAATCAGGGATCAAGCCTTTTTTCTTTCTAAATAGATCAATCTAAAACTTAACAAAACTTTACATAATTTCAGTGCCAGATCGGCGTTGTGATGATGCAAAGATCACTTCGGTGGTCTGGGACTTGGGCAGTCTTGTGCAGACGGGGTACAATGACATGCGGCGATCGCGCTAAAAGCACTGAAGCATGGAATATCGAGACGCAGGAGTTGATGTAGCAGCGGGTAGAGCCTTTGTGGAGCTGATTCGCAGTTCGGTGGAAAGTACCCGTCGGCCAGAAGTTTTGGGAAATCTGGGTGGTTTCAGTGGGTTATTCCAGTTGCCATCCGGCTATCAAGAACCTGTGCTGGTTTCTGGCACAGACGGCGTGGGCACCAAACTCAAACTCGCTCATACCCTGAATCGTCACGATACGGTGGGGATCGATCTGGTCGCTATGTGTGTGAATGATGTGCTGACCTGCGGAGCCGAGCCGTTATTCTTTCTGGATTACCTGGCAACCGGACATCTGGAACCCGCACAACTGGCGGATGTAGTTACCGGGATCGCCACCGGATGTCGGTTAGCGGGATGTGCCCTGCTGGGTGGGGAAACTGCCGAAATGCCCGGTTTTTATCAAGCCGGAGAATATGATTTGGCCGGGTTCTGTGTGGGAATTGTCGAAAAAAGCCAGGTTTTAGACGGCTCTCAAGTACAGATCGGCGATGTGGCGATCGGACTGGCCAGTCAGGGAGTCCACAGCAACGGCTTCAGTCTGGTGCGCAAGATTTTGAGCGATCGCAATTGCTCCCTTCGCGATCAACCTGTACTTCTGGATCAACCGCTGGGAGAAGTTCTGCTGACCCCCACCCAAATCTACGTCAATCCAGTGCTAACGGCTCGGCGGGCGGGTTTGACAATTCATGGCATGGCCCATATTACCGGAGGTGGCTTACCAGAGAACCTGCCCCGTTGTCTGGGCAGTGGACAGGCTGTGAAAATTGACCCGGCTTCCTGGCCCATTTCTCCAGTGTTTCAGTGGATCCAGACTGAGGGCGGAGTCAGTGACACAGGCATGTTTAACACCTTCAACATGGGGATCGGATTTGTGGTACTGGTGCCTCCAGACCAGGCTCAATCGGCTATTCAAGGATTTACTTCTCTGGGAATTTCTGCCTGGGCGATCGGGGAAGTGGTGACAGGAACAGGCGAGTTAATCGGATTGCCGGAGTAACACTGTGCCCCAACCTCGTAAACAATTTGGTCAGCACTGGCTACGCAGCGAAAAAGCGCTCAGTAAAATTCTGGCTGCAGCTCAATTGCGAAAAACAGATACGAATGGGATAGTGGGCGATCGCGTGTTAGAGATTGGCCCCGGAACAGGGATATTAACGCGCCAATTATTGACCCAGGCGGATGCCGTGGTTGCGGTAGAAGTCGATCGTGATTTGTGCGACTCCCTGGCAAAAAAATTAGGAAAAAATGAGCATTTTCTGTTACTGCAAGGGGATTTTTTATCGTTAGATTTGAAGCAACTTTTAGCCCCATTTCCTAACTTTCAACATCCCAATAAAGTGGTGGCCAATATTCCCTATAACATTACTGGCCCAATCCTGGAGAAATTATTGGGAACGATCGCGCATCCGGTAGAAAACCCCTTTGACTTGATTGTTTTACTGGTGCAAAAGGAAGTTGCCCTGCGGCTGGTGGCCAAACCAGGTTCCAGTCATGCTGGAGCACTCTCCGTTCGGATTCAATATCTCGCGGAGTGCGAATTCATTTGTGACGTTCCCGCCCAAGCCTTTCAACCGCCGCCCAAAGTGGATTCCGCCGTTGTCCGTTTGCGTCCCCGCCCCTTTGAATTGACCGCCACCGATCCACGCCGCTTAGAGCAATTAATCAAACTCGGCTTTAGCAGTAAACGCAAAATGCTGAGAAATAATTTGCAAAGTCTCATCGATCGCGACCACCTGATTCAACTTCTAGAAGTCCAGGGAATTAATCCCCAGGTTCGCGCAGAAGATTTAAGTGTTAAACAATGGGTGGAGTTGAGTAATCAGTTTTGAGTTTTAAGTTTTGAGTTTTAAACCAAGTCCAGCTAGAGAACTGGAGTTTTCCTATCAGAGAAACTACGGTTCTGGACTTGGACAAGGTTTAAGTTATAAAAAACGTTTAGTTTAAGTTAAACTTAAAATCTATATAGGGGCTTTCTTTATCTAACTTAGAACTTAAACCAAGTCCAGCTAGAGAACGGTCGTTTTCCCATCGGAAAAACTATGGTTCTGGGCTTGGACAAGGTTTAGAATTCCATATAAAAAGCTTTATTTAACTCAAAACTTAGAACTTAAAACTCAAAACTTTACCTCCATGCGTTCTTACTTCTTGCTCGCGCCTGCCAAAATTAATTTATATCTGGAAATTCTGGGCGATCGGCCTGATGGCTATCACGAATTAGTCATGGTCATGCAAAGTATTGATCTGGCCGATCTCGTTGAGTTGCGGGCAAATGGCACGGATCAGTTTCGCGTGCATTGTGAGCATGAGCAGGTGCCTGCCGACCAGAGCAACCTGGCCTATCGCGCCGCAGAACTGATGAGTCAGCAATTTCCAGAGGCGTTTGCTCGCTATGGAGGGGTTGACATCACCATTCATAAGCAGATTCCTGTGGGAGCAGGACTGGCCGGAGGATCGACGAATGCGGCAGCGGTTCTGGTGGGACTGGATATGATGTGGGAACTCGGCTTAACTCAGATTGAAATTCAAGAACTGGGGGCTTTATTAGGTTCGGATGTACCATTTTGTATCGTGGGTGGAACGGCTCTGGCTACTGGCCGGGGTGAAAAGCTGGATGGATTACCTGACCTGGAAAATATGCATCTGGTTTTAGCGAAATATCGCAGCCTGTCTGTGTCCACGCCCTGGGCCTACAAGACTTACCGCCAACAGTTTGGGGCTTCCTATTTGTGCCAACCGGGGGATCTGGAATGCCGTCGTCAGCAAGTCCACTCCGGCCCCATGATTCATGCGATCGCTCATCGAGACGAAAATCAGATTGGTAAGCTGTTGTATAACGACCTGGAAAAGGTGGTGCTGCCCGAATATCCCCAAGTAGCAAATTTAAGGCAGGTATTTCAGCGATTAGGAACTTTAGGAACTCTCATGTCCGGATCTGGGCCAACCGTATTTGCTCTGGCCGCATCTCAGGAACAGGCCCAACAATTGCTGGCCCAAGTCCGAGCCACTATTCCCGATCCCGATCTTGAACTATGGACAGCAAAATTTATTCCTGCGGGAATTCAAATCGCGAAGCCGTAGGAATAGCATTAGATTAGCTATTCTCAAGCCAGAGTCATGTCCTTTTCTATTGGTTGTGCATTGTGGGGATACAAGGAATGGGTAGGAGACTTGTTTCCTCAGGGTAGCCGTGCGTCGGAATTTCTGCGACTTTATGGCCAGCGATTAACTACTGTTGAGGGCAATACAACATTTTATTCGGTTCCCGACCAAGCAACGGTGGCTCGTTGGGCGGCGGAAACTTCCATTGGTTTTCAATTCTGCCCCAAACTACCGCGAACCATCACCCATGTCGGGCTGTTGTATCCCCATCTGGAAGAGGCGCTGAGGTTTCTGGAACGAATGCAGGGATTGGGCGATCGTCTGGGGCCATTGTTTGCCCAATTGCCACCGGACTACAGCCCTGCCAATCTGACTGATTTAGCGGCTTTTTTAACAGCTCTGCCCAGAACAGATGCGGAGTTTGCCGTTGAGCTGCGTCATTCAGACTGGTTCACTCCCCGATATTCGGTTCGATTGACTGAGTTATTGCAGGAATTAGGAATTGGCCGCGTTCTGCTGGACACTCGCCCAATTTATGACGTTCCCGGCAATCCCCAACTGCAATCAGAACGAAAGAAGCCAAAACTACCGCTTCAGTTCAGTGTTACGGCTCCCTTCAGCTTGGTTCGCTACGTCAGTCATCCCGATCGAGATGTGAATCAGCCATTTTTGCAGGACTGGATTCCGCACCTAGGCCAATGGCTCCAGCAAGGAACCCGGATCTACTTCTTTGTGCATTGCCCGATCTAAGAACGATCGCCCACAAATCTGCGTTTTATTCAGCATCTATTTGAGCAGCACGAACTTCCCATTCCACCCTTACCCTGGGATGGGTTGGATTCATTCCCGGTGCAACTGAACTTACTTTGACCCAGCTTTACACACTATTGCACCTGCCAGTCCTGAACAAACCATTTCCCATCTTTGCGAATCAGAGTGTACTGAACTCGCAGGTTTTCCGTCTGCGG
>JBBIQC010000166.1:0-8513 GCA_037442585.1 Oscillatoriales cyanobacterium bin_317 | reverse complement strand
CCTATTCTTCTATAAACCTTCCTATCCTCACAAATGGATAAAGTCGAGCTGAGATGTTGATCTAGCATGAAAGTAAACAGGAGTAGGACGATGGATGATTCAGCATTTGTTTTGTTTATCGGGTTTGGGTTGCTATGGACGGTAATGGGGGCCTTGGGTATGATCGCGTTGCTCAAAGCCGATGGTCAACCCATCCGCTTTGGGAAATGGGGATTGCTGGTGGCGGTGCCGATCCTGATCCCTCTCATTTCGGCCCTGCTGTTTGCCGCTGTCTATCATCCATCCTCTGGGTTGTAGCTGAAAGGTAACGGCTTTTCAGGTTGCAGCTAGACCACCTGCTTAGACTGGAGTTCGTCTTTCAAATTAGCAGGAGCGATCGCTCCATACTCGGTAATAATGGCGGCAATCAGGTGGGCCGGAGTGACATCAAAGGCTGGATTGTAAAATTCGGCTCCAACTGGGCACAGTCTTGTATCCCCGACCTGATAGACTTCATTGGGATTCCGTTCCTCAATCGGAATCTGGCTACCGTCCGCGATCGCAAAATCGATTGTAGATAGGGGAGCCGCTACGTAAAACGGAATGTTATGTGCTCTAGCGACCAGAGCCAGACTGTAAGTACCAATTTTGTTGGCAGCATCTCCGTTGGCGGCAATGCGATCGGCTCCGACCACCACCAGATCAATCATCCCCAACTTCATGCAATGAGCCGCCATATTATCGGTAATCACCGTCACAGGAATGCCTTCCTGCACACATTCCCAGGCCGTTAGCTTGGCTCCCTGCAAGCGGGGACGGGTTTCATCCGCGTAAACTCGCTCTAAGCGTCCGGCAGTCCAGGCGGAACGAACGACTCCCAAGGCTGTACCATATCCAGCAGTAGCCAATGCACCAGCATTACAGTGAGTCAAGATCCGTAGTTTGCTGGGAGAAGCCGGTAAGACACTCAGGCCGTAATCCCCAATTTGCCGACAGGTTTTGATATCCTCCGCGTTAATTTCCTGGGCCGCTTCCAGCAAGACCTGTTTGAGATGAGCCACCGGGCCGAGGGTCTGCTGGGCTACCTTGATCAGGCGAGCGATCGCCCAGAACAAATTCACGGCTGTCGGACGGGTTGACCGCAGGCGTTCCGCAACCCTCTCTAGTTGGGCCAGAAACTCACCCCGATCCTCAGTCTTAATATCCCGTGCGCCCAAATACATGCCATAGGCCGCAGCCACTCCAATGGCCGGAGCACCCCGCACAATCATCGTCTCGATCGCCATTGCCATGTCTTCATAACGGCGAATCTCCACCATGTCATACTCATGAGGCAGGCGGGTTTGATCAATCAGCCGCACATGATCGATATGCCAGATGACGGGATAAACGGGATTTGCTGAGGACATAGGATTTGGTAATTAGGAACTAGGGCAATTATCTACGAAATCGCCTTGCTCCTGCTCGGCGATCGCGCAACAATGAAATGTAAAAGGATCTTTATATAACGATACGTTTCCTTAATATGACCGTGGAGACAGCAGCAACTCTTCCCGCTGATCAACAATCTCAAACCCATCAACCAGAACCACAGTTATCGGCTCTCAAGCACCAGCAGATTGACTATGACCTGGTGATCGTCGGAGGGGGGATTGTCGGCCTCACCCTCGCCTGTGCTTTACAAAATTCAGGTTTGCAGATCGCTCTGATTGAGGCCAAAGTGGAATCTGCCGCAGTGACTAGAGGTCAGGCGTACCACATCAACCTGCTGGCCAGTCGGATTTTTCAGGGAATTGGAGTCTGGGAGCAGATGCGTCCCGCGGTCAATCCCATTGAGCAAATTCACCTCTCTGACGCGAACTATCCCGGTATTGTGCGGTTCTTTTTGCAGGACTTAAAAACGAATGCTCTGGGCTATGTGGCGGAACATCGGGTAGTCTTGCAGGCATTACAAAAACATCTCCAGCACTGCCCCAATGTGACTTACTGGTGTCCTGTAGAAGTCGTCACGACCGAGGTTCAAACCGATCGAGTGGAACTGGAATTAAACCAGGATGGAACGACCCGACGAATTCGCTCGCGGTTACTGGTGGCGGCAGATGGGGCACGATCGCCGATTCGTCAACGAGCCGGAATCCCGACCTATGGTTGGCAGTACTGGCAGTCCTGTGTTGTGGCCTTTATCCAACCAGAAAAATCCCATAACAATATCGCTTACGAGCGCTTTCAAACCGATGGCCCCTTTGCCATTTTGCCCCTTCCTGGTAATCTCTGCCGAATTGTGTGGACGGCTCCGAAAGCGGAAGCAGAAGCAATTCTGGCCTTGAATGAAACCGATTTTTTGGCCAAGCTCAAACCGCGATACGGGGATCAAATGGGGAATCTGTCTCTTGTCGGACAGCGCTATCTATTTCCAGTGCAGTTGATGCAAAGCCGCCGTTATGTGCAGCCCCGGTTAGCTGTAATGGGAGATGCTGCCCACTGTTGCCATCCGGTGGGGGGGCAGGGAGTTAACCTGGGCATTCGAGATGCAGCCGCTCTAGCCCAAGTTCTGACTACGGCACACCAGCAGGGTCAAGACATTGGAGAACTGCCCGTTTTGCAAGAGTATGGACGCTGGCGATCGCTGGAGAATCTGGTCATTTTGGGCTTCACCGACTTCCTCAACCGCACCTTCTCCAATACCTTTCTGCCCCTGGTGGTGCTTCGTAGACTGGGATTATGGGGCTTGCAACATATTCGTCCCCTCAAAATAACTGCCCTGAAACTAATGACGGGCTTAAGCGGTCGTACCCCTGATTTGGGTAAGGATTGAGGAGGGTAGAGAAAAGGTAGGGAAAATGAAGAAGGGGATGGGGTGATGGGATGATGAGATAACGAGACGATGGGAATCACATCATTACATCCTCTCACCCTCGCATCATCTATCCACCATTCACACTTGCTCAATCTAAAATCGCAAATCCAAAATCCAAAATTGCTTGCCTATGCGAACGATCGCCGAGATTAACGACAAGATTAGCCGCAAAGCCGCCACCGTCTGGACGGTTGAGGAATTAAAGGCGCGAGTAGCGGACGTTGGGATCACGCAGACGGCAAAGGAAGTTGATGTGATCACCACAGGCACATTCGAGCCGATGGAGTCTTCTGGCGCGATTATCAATTTGGGCCACACGGATCCACCGATCAAAATCCGCCAGTGCTGGATAGATGGGGTTCCTGCCTACTCCGGATTTGGAGCGGTTGATCTCTATCTGGGAGCAACCCAGGTAGGCGAATCAACGGATGGAGAAGAAGTTCGGGAACGGGGAGGCGGCCATGTAGTTGCCGATCTGATTGCGGGCAAACCTGTTCACCTGCGAGCGATCGGCCAGGTGACGGACTGCTACCCTCGCGCCTCCTTTGAAACCACGATCACGAAGGACACGATTAATCAGTTTTATTTATTCAATCCGCGCAATGTCTACCAGAACTTTATTGTCGGTGTGAATGGGGGCGATCGGCCTCTTTTTACCTACCTTGGCCCCCTACAACCCCGTTTAGGCAACGCCGTTTACTCCAATCCTGGGGCCATCTCTCCTCTACTCAATGATCCTGATTTGCAATTGATTGGGATCGGTACCCGGATTTTTCTGGGAGGCGGAATTGGGTACGTTTCCTGGGAAGGGACGCAACATTTTCCCTTACAAAAGCGATTGCCCAACCGAACTCCCATTGGCCCTGCTGCGACGTTGGCCTTAATCGGAGATGCCAAGCAGATGGATCCACGCTGGGTGCGGGGATGCTATTTCAAAAACTATGGCCCCTCCCTGATGCTGGGTGTAGGAATTCCCTTGCCCGTTCTGCAGGAAGAGGTTATAGCTCACTGTGCGGTTCGGGATCAGGATCTGGTCGCTCCCGTCGTTGATTTTTCGATTCCCCGTCGAGTTCGGCCTACGTTCGGCCTGGTTAGCTATGCCCAGCTTAAAGGGGGACGCATCGTCATTGATGGTAAGCCAGTTCGGGTGGCTCCTTTGGCCAGCATTTATTTATCTCGC
This sequence comes from Oscillatoriales cyanobacterium bin_317, assembly GCA_037442585.1. Classification (GTDB taxonomy): domain Bacteria; phylum Cyanobacteriota; class Cyanobacteriia; order Leptolyngbyales; family Leptolyngbyaceae; genus Leptodesmis. Next base: position 4,497 of record JBBIQC010000166.1, on the reverse strand, counting down.
CAGGTTGCCACGGAATTGAAACAGTGGATCGAGGCCGGAACATTTTACCTGAGTGAATTTGTTAGTGCGATTCCCAGCGATCGCACCTTTCTCCCGCAAGACGTTTGGGGTTCCCAAATTGAAATCAACTGAACCGCTGGAACGTCTCTACCAATCCAACAAAGTCAGGCTACTTCTTGGCCTTAGCCTTCCCCAGACGGCTCACTACGCTTAACAGGTTTAGCGGCTGGTTCACGGCGGCTCACCGGACGGGGGGAACCACTAGGACGACCAGCACCCCGGCCTGCTGCACTTCGAGCACCCGATCCCATTGGCTTACGAGGACGGGTTCCTCGGCTTCCCATCTCTTTAGACCTCTTCTTCGGTGGGGCCAGCCCAACACAAGTCCCATCCTGAATGACCAGAGCGTTATCCTGAAGCTTGACGTTTAAATCCCAGAAGTACCCTAATGTTTTGGGACTTTCTAAAACACCGTGCAGACCGAGCTTAAACGACTTAGCTTTTTGAGAATTTTTTCTGGGAGCCTGTTGAATTTTAACAACCGTATTCTGTTCTTCTGGGGAATGAAAAACCACTTCTCCCCGAATGGAAAAGTATCCATCTTCTACCCCTGGGTCTGTTTCTTCCTCAACCACAGGTGTTTCAGGTGCAGGAGAGCCTGCTTCAGCCGATTCATCGGGTTGGCGCTTGAGGGTTTCTGGCTCCCAAACTCCCACAATTTGAATGTGTAGTTCTTTTTCCCTTTCACGAGTCCGGGGATAAACCACCCACAAATGGTCTTTTTCCAAATCAATATGGTTACGTACCAGACTCATCACCCGTCCTAGCAGCACGGCATTATACACAACGCCGTCTGGCGTAACCAGAGTGCCTCGCGTAAATTCTTCTTGGGAGGAGGTATACCGTCCTCGTACTACCCCGATCGCCCGGTACTGTTTCGGTTCGCTAGGTGGTGGAATGGGTTGCTGCCTCAACACGGCTTCAACTGCCTGCTCCTCCAGAGTGGGTTGAACAGTAGAGCTGGCAACGGGTACTGAGATGGAGTCCTGTTTAGCCGCTGCTGGGGGAGAAGTCGTCGGAGCTTTGGGAGATTCAGCAACAGGTTGGGGCCGAACCGGACGCATTGGTGGGCGATGCAGAGTAGGAGCATTGTGCTGAGAGCTATCTTCCTGAGGAGAGGTGGCCGGAGTTGGGGCAGGCGTGGTCTCAGAATTAACGGATGGCTTAGACTTTTCTGACACTGGCTGATCCACGGGAAGGGGATTAGTTGCAGCAGCAGGTTTCGAGGGTTGGGGGGACAATTCAGGCGAGGGACTCATAGGCTCTTATTGAGGCAGGTGCGTGGATGCATCAGTTTGCATATTGTACTGAATGCAAGCAGGGTACAAACGAATCAGAACAGTTTATGCAAACTTTGAGAGTTTTAAAAGATTTCAACATCCTTCAACTTATCGATTGATAAGCTCTGGCCCAATCATATAGGTCAGAGAATTCCTTCTTAACACTCAAATTAGTAGACAGCAAGATCGATTAACTCATCATATCGAAAAGCCAACAACAAGGATATTTAGGTTAACCGCGATCGGCTACTGTCACATTCACTATGTTCAGCAATTACTGAACATAAAAAACTAAGATATGTTACAGTATGACTATGAACTGAGTACCTGCACCGTGAACTTGAGCAACAGTCTGATTCATCAAGAGCAAGAGGTTAGAGAAAAGCAATTTATTGAAGAGGTTGGGCTTTTATTTGAGATGGTGGGGCTACCTCGGATGGCCGGACGAATTTTTGGCTGGCTTCTGATTTCCAACCCACCCCATCAGTCCCCAGGAGAACTGGCTGAAGTGCTGCAGGCCAGCAAAGGCTCGATCAGCACAATGACCCGACTGTTGGTGCAAATTGGCTTAATTGAGCGCATCAGTCTACCCGGTCAACGACGGGATTATTTCCGCATCAAATTGAATGCCTGGTCTGAATTGAGCAAGCAACGTCTGACCCAAATCAGAGCCTTTCGCCAGCTAGCGGAACGAGGACTGGAGTTATTGCAGGGAGAAGACCCCCACTTACTGCAGCGGTTAGAAGAAATGCGAGATATGCATGCCTTCTTAGAGCGGGAACTGCCCCTGATGACTGAACGCTGGGAACAGCAGCGCAGCAAATCTGGCCTACCACAGAGTTGACCCGCCAGACCGCGATCGCTGGAATTCTTATCTTACTCTTTTTCATCCCTGCCCCCTGCTTCAACGTCTTTTGTCTTCCATCTTTTGTCTGTTCTTTAGCTACTCTCATCCCTAAGCATCATGCAACTTCCCTGGATCGATAAAGTGACCAAGCGATCGTCCCCCTGGTTGATCGGACTGCTTGCCGCTGGTTTGGTTGGTGTGCCTGCCGCAACCTTTGTGGCACTGCGGAATGCTGCCCCCAAGCAGAATATTGCCGAATACACCATGCCCGTTCAGCAGAAGGATGTCACCGTGCGAATTACCGCTAACGGTGAGGTAATTCCTGTGCAGCGGTTGAACCTGAATCCTAAAACGGCAGGACGGTTAGCAGAACTGTATGTGGAACAGGGCGATCGCGTACAGCAAGGTCAGATCATTGCCCGTATGGATAGCCGAGAATTACAAGCCCAGCAACAACAGGCTTTGGCTGAACTCTCGAAGGCAGAATCCAATCTCTCGCTCTTAAAAGCAGGCAGTCGCCCGGAAGCCATTGGTCAGGCCCAAGCTGGTGTGAATCAGGCGCAGGCAGCCATTGCAGCAGCTCAAACTCGCCTGGATTTGGCCAATCAACGGGCTAGTCGCAATCAGGCATTAGCTGCTGAAGGAGCCATCAGCCGCGATCGCCTGGACGAAGTAATCAATGAACAGCGCAGTGCCAAAGCGAACCTGGAACAGGCGAAAGCGAGCTATAACAATGCCGTCCAGCAATTGAATCAGCAAGAAAGTGGCCCGCGATCGCAGGAAATTGCTCAGGCGGCGGCTCAAGTGGAAGCGGCACGGGCCAATTTGAAAGCGGTTGATACCCAGATTGAAGACACGATCATTCGTGCTCCTTTCGCAGGCATCATTACCCAGAAAAATGCCACACCCGGAGACTTTGTGACCCCCACCAGCTTTGCTTCCAGCACCTCTTCAGCCACCTCGATCGTGACTCTGGCGAATGACCTGGAAATTTTGGCCAAGGTGCCCGAAGTGGATATTGGCCAGATCAAGCAGGGTCAGGAAGTAGAGATTCGGGCGGATGCTTTCCCCAATCAAACCTTTAAGGGGATTGTTCGTTTAGTCTCGCCGGAAGCGAAAGAAGATCCAACTCAACGAGGGGTGATTACATTCGAAGTAAGAGTCAGGATTGTGAGTGGTAAGGATACGCTGCGCTCCGGGATGACGACTGATCTAGCCTTCCTGGGTAAGCAGTTGGATAACGCGCTCATGGTTCCTACAGTGGCGATCGTCACCAACAAGGGCCAACCGGGGATACTCGTTCCCGATCGCAACAATAAGCCGAAGTTTCAGCCTGTGACGATCGGCCCCAATATTGGTAACGAAACGGAAATTATGGAAGGCATCAGACCGGGAGATCCGGTGTTTGTAGAACTTCCAGAAGGACAGAAACTGGACGACGTAATTAAAGGCATGGAGAAGAAGTAGGAGTCAGAAGCATGGATCTCGTCGAAAGTGGCAAGATGGCTGTCAAAACTCTGACAGCCAATAAATTACGCAGTGCCCTGACGATGCTGGGGATCATCATTGGCAACGCCTCAGTAATTGCCATGATTGGCATTGGTCAGGGAGCACAAAGACTGGCCTCAGAACAATTTGAATCCCTGGGACCCAATGTACTGTTTGTATCACCGGGAAGCCGCGAAATGCGGAACCGCACCTTCGATTTGCCAAAAACACTGGTGTTGGAAGATGCCAAAGCGATCGCGACGCAGGTTCCCTCAATTAAAGAAGTCGCCCCGCAACGGCAAAGTCAGCTACCGATCGTGTATCGCAACCTGAATACGAATTCCCTAGTGGTTGGGACTACGCCGACCTTCCTATCGGTGCGTAGCTTTGATATGGCCAAGGGACGATTTATTACCGATCAGGATGTGGAGCGCAACACGCAGGTGGTGGCTCTGGGTTCAGACCTGGCCAATCGCTTCTTTGGGAACCAGGATCCGATCGGACAGGAGATCCGTATTAAAGGGGTTACCTTCCGGGTGATTGGGGTACTGCAATCGAAAGGCGCTTTCTTGGGCAATAACCAGGATGATGCCGCCTATGTCCCGATTACAACGCTGGCTAATCGTCTGACAGGCCGTACCTCGCCCTATGGCTTAGATCTCACCTTTATCTCAATTTCTGCCAAGAACGAAGCCAGCATTCCGGCAGCGGAATTCCAGATCACGAACCTGCTGCGACTGCGGCATAAGATTACCACTTCGGATGACTTTACCGTTCAAACTCAGAAAGACGTACTGCAAATTGTCGGCACGATTACAGGTG
>JBBIQC010000165.1:5365-8542 GCA_037442585.1 Oscillatoriales cyanobacterium bin_317 | reverse complement strand
TATACTGACGTAAAAAATAATTCAAGCTATTTAATTAAATCGGTCATAATCGTGATTAGTGGTTCATGATGACCCAGATTCATCTCGCTTGGAGTATTCTTTACCATGCGATGCCCTTTCTGCCAGCACAGTGACAACCGCGTTCTCGAATCGCGCTCAGCAGAGGCGGGGCAAAGTGTGAGGCGCAGGCGGGAATGCCTGAAATGTGGCCGCCGCTTTACGACTTACGAACGCATTGAATTTGTTCCCATTACAGTCATTAAACGAGATGGCGATCGCGAATCCTTCGATCGCTACAAATTACTCAGAGGGGTAACCCGCGCCTGCGAGAAGACGGGCATCTCTACCACTCAACTGGAGAATTTGGTGGATGAGATTGAATCCGAACTACAACAACGTCTGCTCAGGGAAGTCCCCAGCAGTGAAATCGGGGAAATGGTGCTACAGAACCTGCAGGGCTTAAGCGAGGTTGCTTACATCCGATTTGCATCGGTATACAGAAAATTTCAAGGAATTCGGGACTTCGTTGATACCTTAAACGATTTGCAGAATCACGCGACTGCAGGCCCTGATGCTAACAATACGGAAACTGGCGATCGATCCCCTAACCATCCAGGAGAACCAGACAGCCACTCTTATCACGCCGTTTCTGCCACGGGACAAAGCTAAACCAGGGCATGTTTGAGAAAGTGCTGAGTGCTGGGTGAAATAACTTGTGCATCGATGCCAGTGTTGAGTTAAGATATCACTTCTGAGCTTAAATGAGTTCTTGTCTGAATCTCCTAAAATCAAACTAGGAGATTTCCCGGTGTAGCAGCACTTTTTGCTTGTTATACATCGAAGGAGGCAACCTTTTACGGAGATAACTACCAGGAAACGATTCGCATGGTCAATCAGGACACAACATTAGATATTGGCTTTACTTACGAAGAATTTGCTGCCCGACTTGATAAATACGACTATCACTTCAGTCCCGGTGATGTGGTAGCCGGAACAGTGTTTAGTCTAGAGCCAAGAGGTGCTCTGATTGACATTGGCGCGAAAACTGCGGCTTACATTCCCATTCAGGAAATGTCGATTAATCGCATTGATGCCCCTGAAGAGGTACTGCAAGCTGATGAAACCCGCGAGTTTTTTATCCTGGCAGACGAAAATGAAGATGGTCAGTTGACCCTTTCCATTCGCCGCATTGAATATATGCGAGCCTGGGAACGGGTGCGGCAACTGCAAACAGAGGATGCTACCGTTCGTTCCGTTGTGTTTGCCACCAATCGGGGTGGTGCACTGGTACGCATTGAAGGCTTGCGTGGCTTTATTCCTGGCTCTCACATCAGTACCCGCAAGCCCAAAGAAGAATTAGTGGGTGAAGAACTGCCCCTCAAGTTTCTGGAAGTAGACGAGGAACGCAATCGTCTGGTGCTCAGCCATCGTCGGGCACTGGTGGAACGTAAGATGAATCGTCTGGAAGTGGGTGAAGTGGTGATTGGTACGGTCAGAGGTATCAAGCCCTATGGTGCCTTTATCGACATCGGGGGTGTAAGCGGTCTGCTACACATTTCTGAAATCTCCCACGATCACATTGACACGCCTCATAGTGTGTTTAATGTGAATGATGAACTGAAAGTCATGATTATTGACCTGGATGCAGAACGGGGGCGGATCTCCCTATCTACCAAGCAGCTAGAACCCGAACCGGGCGATATGGTGAAGAACCCTCAGTTGGTTTACGAGAAGGCTGAGGAAATGGCTGCTCGTTATCGGGAACAGATGATGGCGAAACAGCAAGACCCAAATGGTTCTGCCCCTGCTGAACCTGCCCTTGCCGTCGAGGAGATTGAGGATTTACCCGCTGCTACTGAAGACGAAGAATAAGGGTAGCAGAAATTACTTCAATTTCTGTTTCTAAGACTGTTTTGATCATGGAGAGAGGGAAACCTCTCTCTTTTTTATCTGCAACTGGGGGAACCGTTGCCAACGATTCAATGCGGAGACATCCAATTTCAGGACATCCAGGCGGTTCTCTTTGATAAAGATGGTACCCTCGCCAATGCTCAAGCCTTTCTATGTCAATTGGGACATCAGCGAGCCAATTTGCTGGAGGCTTTAGTACCTGGGATTGGCCCATCATTGCTACAGGCATTTGGGTTAGAGGGCGATCGCCTGAACCCCGCAGGACTGCTTGCTGTTGGCACGCGCCTGGAAAATGAAGTTGCGGCTGCCGCTTATGTGGCCCAAACCGGATGGGACTGGATGGAGTCCTTGCATCGAGTGCGATCGGCCTTTCTCAAAGCAGATCAGTTCATGTCACCGAAGGCCCATCATACTCCTCTATTTACAGGTGCCCTGGCTGTATTGCAGGATTTAGCGAATGTCGGGATCAAGGTTGGGATTGTTTCCTCCGATTCTCCCTCCCACGTTCAGCAGTTCGTCGAGTATTACCAATTGGAACCCCTGGTACAGGTTGCTTTGGGATCGCATCCAGATCTCAGCAAACCTGACCCCCGGTTAGTCTATCAAGCCTGTCAGATTTTAGAAGTCAGCCCATCCGTGACTCTGGTGGTAGGGGACTCTTCAGCCGATGTAGAGATGGCTGGTGCAGCCGCCACGGTTGGTTGTGTAGGGGTTGGCTGGGGCGGAGTTACACCGGTCATGCTCAAAGGGTGCAGCACTTTTATTCAGCAGTTCTCAGATCTACAAGTGATTGTCTAAGCTTGCTCATCCATCAAATTCCCTCAAATAGAGAAATTACTTTTACACAACCGCTATGAATCCCTCAGTAGTCTTTAACAAGATTTAATGTAGCCTTCATCAAGGTGCATACAAGTGATATGATTCGCTGAAGTCTAGCGATCGTGTATCCAATTCGCTCATCATGGAGTGGACATTGCTACAGTAATGTTCTTCCCTGACCCCCTTAGTAGTAAGAGGAGTTTGTCCTTGTCTCGCCATTACCTGTTTACCTCGGAATCCGTTACAGAAGGTCACCCGGATAAAATTTGTGACCAGCTCTCAGACACCATTCTGGATGCGCTACTGGCCCAGGATCCCATGAGCCGGGTGGCTGCTGAAGTAGTCGTTAATACTGGTTTGGTGTTGATTACAGGGGAAATTACCTCTAAAGCCAAAATTAACTACATTGACGTTGCTAGACAAAAAATTGCTGAAATTGGTTATACA